>JAAYDR010000015.1 GCA_012729115.1 Clostridiales bacterium
CCATACCGGCTATTTGTCGTGAGTCCGCAAAACGCAGGTTTGATAGATTGTGAAGAGGTGGAAAGCTCACTGCCATTACTTCAAGACTTTACTTTCCAACTTGTTCTGAGCACTTCCGATTATGCGAACGATTACTGGCTTGATATCTTTGCTACCAGTGATTGCTTGATATTGATCCTTGATGAGCCGATGCGGCCCAGCATCGTGGAAGAACGCTTCCTTCATGAACTGGTGATTCCGGCCTACGGCAATCAAAGATTAGCGCTGGTACGGACCGGTATGAATGGAGTTCATGATGGGAATTATGCACAGGCACCGATGGAACCCATCGCCCACTTTTATGCTGACATCTATGGCAAATGCCTCATCATCGAGGCTCAGGAGGAGGCACTCCGTGAGCTGTGCCGGCAGTATACCGGGGAGCAACTGAGGCTCAGCCGTGAAAATGGTATCGCTCAGAGCGTCGTATATGCCAATGCAAAGTCCATTGAGGTGCTTCTTCACCACAATGAAATGACGGACGCAAACCTTCGAGACCTGGAGCTGCTGATGCAAAAATATAAGGCTTGTATGAACAGAATATCCCGCAGCGCTCGCCATGCCATCATCAATATAGCGGCTCATATATCGGTACGTCTTTACCGGAAACAGGTCAGTGCTGCCAGAGGCCAGTATGCAGCATTGTGCCAGGATATCAATAAAAAACTGATAGGCGGTGGAGGAGATGCCGCTGAGCCGATGGCTATGCAATGGGAAGTATTCCTGAAAGACAGCTGGACTCGCTTCGTTGACATCCGAGCGAGAAAGCATACCGGAGAAATCCTTTTACTTTCTACCCAGGCCAAAAAAAGACTGGAGGAGGATATTGCCCAAGCGTTGCAAGACCTGTCTGTGGCAGAGCTTACCGAACTAGAGAACATCTTTTCTAGCGGAAGCGTCTTTTCCTGCTGGGAGCATCATTTTTCATTCAATTTATCGAAGCAAGGGTACATTGAGGAAGAGATCGGCAAGAGCGATGCAAGTCGCCAAAGTATGAGGGTAGCCCAAAGGATTACCAAAGGCATGGCATCTTCCGCCGCTCCTGTCACTTTGATCATCGGTGCGGATGAGATGACTGCTGCGCTGGAGAACATATTTTCCCGTAGAAAGCTCTCTGTGCCAGTGATAGACGAAACAGTTTGCATGAGCGTCCGCGCTGGAGCAAGAGTTTTGAATGAGGAACTGCTGGAGGATGTAAAAACCCTTTTCAAGGAACATCTTCTGCATTGCAGCGAGGATGTTGCAGATTGGCTAGACAGGATGTATACCATCGGCAAAGAGCGGCTTACCTTCATGATCGCGGCAAACCGGCAGGCTGCAGCAGTTGTGTGCCGAAAACTATATAATTTGAATCAACAGATTCTGATCCTGGAGGCATTCGCCCAGCAGAATCAGATCATAGCGTTTGAAAAGCAGTTGCTATGATGGGATGATACTATATGGCCCTTCATACACCATGATAAGGAATCGGCCAATTCTCAAGCCGTCCTTTCAAACTGTGCTTTATACAGCTTTGCATAAAATCCGCTCCTGTGGAGCAACTCCTCATGTTTGCCCTGCTCCACAATGTCCCCATCCTGCATAACCAGAATCCAATCCGCATCCCGAATGGTTGAAAGTCGGTGGGCGATTACAAAACTGGTGCGGTCCCGCATCAGCTCCGCCATCGCCTTTTGGATAAGAATTTCCGTACGGGTATCCACGGAACTGGTGGCTTCATCCAGAATCATAATTTTGGGATCGGCTAAAATGGCCCGGGCAATCGTAAGCAACTGTTTCTGACCCTGGGAAATATTGCTGCTTTCTTCGTTGAGCTTCATATGATAGCCACCAGGCAGCGCCCTGATAAAGTGATTGGCATGAGCAGACCTGGCTGCTTGTACCACTTCATCGTCGGTTGCTCCGAGCCTTCCATAGCGGATGTTTTCCATAATGCTGCCACCAAAAAGCCATGTTTCCTGGAGCACCATGCCATAGAGTTTGCGCAGTTCATCGCGGTCGAACTCCCGCAGATCATGACCGTCCACCTTGATGCTGCCTGAATCCACGTCATAAAAGCGCATCAGCAGCTTTACCATCGTGGTTTTACCGGAACCTGTAGGGCCCACGATTGCCACCTTCTGCCCTGGCTGAATGATAGCATTGAAATCGCGAATGACTGGCTGACTAGCGTTATAACCAAAGCGTACGTGGTCAAAAGTAACCTGACCTCGGACACCGGAAATGGATACGGGATTCGCCACTACCGGTGTTTCTTCAGGCTCCTCCAGGAATTCGAACACCCGCTCGCTGGCCGCCATAGCGCTTTGAATAATCCCTGCTATCTGAGCGATTTGGGCGATGGGTTGGTTGAAGGAACGGACATATTGGTTGAATGACTGGATATCACCCACGGCAATCACACCCTGGGTTGCATAATATCCACCCAACACAACCATGGCCACATACCCAAGATTACCGATAAAATTCATGATGGGATGTATCAAACCTGAGTAGAACTGGGACTTGCGGGCGGAGTCAAATAGCTCCTTATTGGTCCGGTCAAAGATTCGGGTCATGCTTTCTTGGGCATTAAACGCCTTCACAACAACATGGCCGCTGAAAACCTCCTCCACCTGACCGTTTACCTGGCCCAGCAATTTTTGCTGTCCTACAAAATACTTCTGACTGCGCTTGACCACGAAACCCATCAGGTAGGAGGATAGGGGCACAATCGCCAACGCGACCAAGGTCATCTTCCAACTGATGGTCAGCATCATTACAAGCACACCGACCGCCGTAGCCGTTGAAGAAACAATTTGTGTCATACTTTGATTCAGAGCCTGACCCAAGGTATCCACATCGTTGGTAACCCGGCTCAATACTTCACCGGTGGTGGTATGGTCAAAATACTGCATGGGCAGGCGATGAACCTTGGCAGCCAGTTGCATGCGCAGATCATAGCTGACCTTCTGCGAAACACTGCTCATGATATAACCCTGCAAGAAGCTCAGGAAGGCACTGATCCCATATAAACCAAGCAGCCATAGGAGCAGATGACCAATAGCACCAAAATTGATCCCCGGGCCGCCGCTAATCTTTCTCATCAACCCTGTAAATATCTCCGTGGTGATTTGTCCCATACGCTTGGGACCGATTACACTGAACACCGAACTGCCGGCAGCCAGTAAGATAACCACCAACATACTCCACCGATACCGGCCCATGTAGTTCATCAACTTGCGGAGGGTTCCTTTGAAATTCTTAGCCTTTTCCACCCTGCCCATGTGTCCCCCACCCATAGGGCCTCCCGGTCGGTTATTATTGCGCTGCATTGTTCAATTCCTCCTTTGAAAGCTGACTGGTGGCGATTTGCTGATACACTTCGCAGCTTTCCATCAACTCCCGGTGGGTCCCCTTACCCACCAGCCTGCCCTCGTCCAGCACCAATATCTGCTCCGCATTCATCACCGTGGAAATCCTCTGGGCCACCACCAGCACAGCCGCATGTGCTGTCACCTTGGAAAGTTCCTTTCGCAGAGCCACCTCAGTCTGATAGTCCAAGGCGGAAAAACTGTCATCGAAAATATAGATCTCCGGATCCCTGGCAATTGCCCGGGCTATAGAAAGCCGCTGTTTCTGCCCGCCGGACACATTGGTACCGCCTTGGGCAATCTGGCTTTCAAAGCCCTCCTCCCTATCCTTTACAAACTCCTCTGCTTGGGCGATTCGGGCAGCTTCCACTGCCTGCTCAGGTGAAGTGTTTTGATTTCCAAAGGTCAGATTGTCCATCACAGTGCCTGAAAAGAGCACGCCCTTCTGTGGCACATAACCGATCCTGTCCCGCAAGTCTATAAGGGATGCCTGCCGTACGTCCACCCCATCCACCAGCACCTGTCCACCGGTGACGTCATAAAACCGGGGAATCAGGTTAACCAAAGTGGATTTACCGGAGCCCGTACCACCCAAGATGGCTGTGGTCTGTCCCGGTAAAGCTGTAAAGCTGATGTGACTAAGAATATCCTCCTCTGCCCCTGGATAGCGAAAGTTGACATCCCGAAACTCAACCACGCCTTGAAGAATCGGGTTAAATTCCACGGGAGACGTGGTGTCCCGAATCATGATTTCCGCATCCAGAACCTCCTGGATGCGCTTGGCAGATACGGAAGCCCTGGGCAGCATTACACTCATCATGGAGAGCATCAGGAAGGCCATGATGATCTGGATGGTATACTGGATAAATGCCATCATACTCCCTACCTGCATGGTTCCATCCTGAATGCTGTGAGCACCTTCCCAGAGAATTAATATAGAAATACCGTTCATGATCAGCATCATGAGCGGCATCATGCCGCTCATCAACCGATTCACAAAAAGCTGAGTTTTGGTAAGGCGTGTGCTGGCTTCATCAAAGCGCTCCTCCTCCCGTTGCTGGGTACAGAAAGCCCTGATAACGGGCAGGCCTGTAATTGTTTCCCGCATGGCCTGGTTTACCTTGTCAATCAAGCTTTGCATACGCTTGAACCGGGGCATTGCCAAGACGTATAGTACCAGCACAACAGTAACCACCGCTAGGACCCCCACCAGGATGATCCATGCCAGGTCAAGATTTGTGGACAGAGCTCGAATCACGCCGCCTACGCCAAGGATTGGTGCGTAAATAACCATACGCAGCAAAAACACCATCACTTGCTGGACCTGTTGAATATCGTTGGTACACCGAGTAATCAGGGAAGCGGTGGAAAAGCTTTCCATCTCCTGTTGCCCCAAATTTACCACTTTATGAAACAGTTTCTCACGCAAGTCCCGGCCCAACTTAGCCGCTACGGAGGAGCCAAAATAACCCACCAGGACGGATGCCGCTGTCCCTGCCAGTGCAACCAACAGCATCCAGATACCTTTTGTCCAGATGCTCCGGCTTTGCATCGCGCCCAGATCGATGCCAAGAGTCTGGTATTCAGCCCGAACAGACTGTATCGCAACCTGAGAAATCATACTTTCCGGCAAGAGGGTAATGAGCGCCTCATCGATTTGATTCAGCAAGGCCTCCCTCTGATCTTGGGTCATGGAAGCCAGTAATATCTGAACTTGTTCTGTGGTGAGGTTTTGGAGATTCATACCTGGAAGCCTGAAAATGCTTATGCTTTGCGCGTCATCCTCTCGTTCCGTACTCAGCATGGCCCCAATGTCGATGGTGCCCTGGCCGCTGATAACACTCTGAATGACCATCGCTTTGCCAAAGAGACTGTCCAACTGTTCAAGCAATACCTGATCCTTGCTGTCCAGGGCCAGCAATGCCTCATCTGTGGCAGTCACACCCAGCCTTGATGCCTCCTCCTGGGTTACAGGCTTATAGTGGGGTTGGACATACTCCTCCACTTCGGTGTCACGCATCCACTGTTCGAAAGTGTTGAGGGTGCTTTCCCGCAGAATCGCGGGGGCTCCATGCTCAATACCCTGCTGCTGAATGCCCACGTCTACAATGGCCGCCGTATAAGTAGGCAGAGCCAGGTCGCAAACGGCTTGAACGCCCAAAAGCGCCACAATCAGCAACAGAGTCCAGCCATATTTTTTTAAATACTTACTGATCCGATGCATGGTCTCTCTCTCACTCCTTGATGCAAAATTGTCTTATAATGTTCTCCACCATCTGTCCAAACAGTCGGGCTGCCATCTGCTTATCGGTTTCGCTTAATCCCTCCATGGCTGCGTATCCAATCTCCTGCATCAGCTTCTCTATGCAGACGGCTTCCTTACGACCCTTCTCGGTCAAGGCCAGCACATTGGCGCGCTGGTTTTGCTGGTTGCGAACCCGGGTAACATAACCCTGTTTCTCCAAACGGGAGAGAGACACAGCAACAGTGGCCGCACTGACATGCATCTTGCGCACCAGATCGGCCTGGCTGAGACCGTCGTGATGCAGCAATAAGCCCAAAATGGGACCCTGACGTGGATGGACATCTGCCCCGTTCAGTTGGGAGCGTACGGCTTCAAAAAAAACGTGTTGCAATCGAAACACGTTGTAGAAAATATCCTGGTGTGCATTATCGTGAATCTCACTCATGAGCGTTATAACTCACCTCAATCACAATTATTAGTCGGCTAACGTTTGTATTGTATTCCTTCGCTGACCAAATGTCAACGGCGGAATCCTTAGTTTACAGTTCTTTCATAAAACAGTATAATAGCTTGCATCCTACCATGGGAGGTTATTATGACAACCGTCATTTTGTACAAAGACAAGGAGAAGCGCGTAGAGAGCGGACATCCGTGGCTATTTCGAAGTGATATCTTCCGGGTGGTGGGCGAAGCCAGGGATGGCGAACCAGTTAGGGTTACGAGCCATAAGGGAAACTTTCTTGCAATGGCAGTATACAACCCTCGCTCCCAGATCGCATTGCGGCTCTTAAGCCGCCAGGAGGAATCCATTGATCGGGCTTTCATCCAGCGGCGTGTCAAGAGAGCGCTGGATTATCGCCGTGTTTTTGGGGACATGCGGAGCTGTCGGTTGATCTTTGCGGAGAGCGATGGATTACCTGGCATCATCGCCGATGCATTCGGAGACGTAGTTGTGATGCAAAACACCTGTCTTGGCATGGAGACTTTTCAGCAGGACATCGTTGACGCTTTGGCAGAGGATTTGAACCCCCAAGGGATTTATGCCCGTAATGATGTACCCGTACGTGCCCTTGAGGGCATGGAACAAATGACCGGGGTTCTGTATGGTCAGGTGCCCAGTCGGGTGGAGATGGTGGAAAACGGTGTCCGGTTTTTGGTGGATGTGAAGGAAGGCCAGAAGACAGGATTCTTCCTGGACCAGAAGGAGAACCGGGCGGCCATCGCGCCTTTTGTTAAGGATGCCAAAGTGCTGGACTGCTTCACACATACGGGGAGCTTTGCTCTGCATGCTGCCCGCTATGGTGCGGTAAACGTCACCGGCGTGGACATCAGCGAGGCTGCCTGTTCATTTGCAAGAGAGAATACCCAGCTGAACGGCTTGGAGGATCGGGTGCACTTTGAATGTGCCAATGCCTTTGATTATCTGCGCAAAGCACAGGATGGGCACCAACTGTTTGATGTGGTGATCCTTGATCCCCCCGCCTTTACCAAAACCCGTGCAGCGGTACCCGGCGCGCTGAGGGGGTACAAGGAAATCAACCTGCGAGGTATGAAGCTGGTGAAGGACGGCGGATATCTGGTTACCTGCTCTTGCAGCCATCATGTGCCGCCGCCCATGTTTATGCAGATGCTTTGCGATGCGGCCAAAGATGCGCGCGTGCAACTTCGACAGGTGGAATACCGCACCCAGGGGCGGGATCATCCCATATTGCCCGCAGCACCGGAGACGCAGTACCTGAAATGCGGAATTTTTCAGGTGTTTAAGTAAGATGTTTCATAGCTGGGCTTATTCTGACAGTCCAAAAACCACTACGACAGTGTAATCCATGCGTAACTAATTATCCGCCCCGTGCCTTCACGGGCCTGAATCTTGCGCGTTTTCTTGCAAATCGGGCCGGTTTCTGTGTTCCTTGCTTAATCCATGCCACCGTATCCGCGATGGTCTGGCGCAAATCCCGGGGCTGGTAGCGCAGTTCTGCCGTAGCTTTGTCATGGGAAAAGCGGTCATTGGTGTTCAGGGTATGGAGAGAGTACTTGGTGAAAAGGGGTCTTTGCCTGGTAAGCTTAGCCCAGACGGTAAACAGGGGGGTGACTGCTTTGGCCATCCATACAGGCAGAACCGGTAGTCTGCGCCCACCGTTGACATTGCGTACCATAGCCAAAATATCCTTGGCTTCATAGTGGCGGTTGGAGAGGATGTAACAATTTCCAGTCTTCCCCTTTTCAGCAGCCAGGAGGCAGCCCTGTGCAACGTCCCGCACATCCACGAAGTCATACCCTCCCCGCACGCAGGCAGGAAGCTTGCCCCTCATATAATCCTTCACCAGTTGTACCATGTGATTCCCCGTCTGGTCATAAGGCCCAAGAATTCCGGAGGGATGTACCACCACCACATCCTGACCCTTTGCTGCTGCCTCCAGCACAGCTTGTGTAGCCTCCGCCTTGGTTTTTGCATACCCACCCACTACCTTATCCGGTGAGAAATGCTCCGTCTCGGTGATCACGCCCATCTTCTCCTCCTCAGGAATGGCGTGGACCGAACTGACATACACCATCCGTCGCACCCCGCAGGCTCTGCAAAGAGACAGCATGTTCTTGGTGCCGTTCACGTTCACATTGTACATCAAGGGATATATATCCTGGGAAATGTCTACGATTCCCGCCGTATGGATGACGATGGTATTGACAGGATTGATGCCTTCAAAAAGAGGCTCCAGGGTTTCCGGCCGGGTGATATCACCGTGAACATATGAAATATTGGCATGGTCCTCCGCGTGTTCGCCTGGCAGCAGCAATCCCCGTACCAGGCAATCCTTTCCCCGGAGGGCCCGGATCAAGGTGCCGCCCAAATGTCCGTTCGCACCCGTGATGAGATACATCCGCTTCATACCAAACCCGCTCCCCTGTACAAAGAAATCAATACCACTTACTGCTGCTTCCCAGTTATAGTATATGCGGCATGCTGTTTCCATACATGACGCAGATTTCTCCTGAATGCCGAGATCATCAACGCTTCGGGTGCCTCTGTCATTCTGTGGCACTTACTCTGAACCGCCACAGCTAATATTCACCACAGAGCATACGTACAACCTCATAGGCCATATACAGCCCGGCCACAGAAGGCACATAGGGCAGGGAGCCCGGCGAAGGATGACCGCTTGCCTTGGGCTCTGCCTGAATCCCTTCCAACCCGGAACATGCCGGTTCGGTGGAATATACGCACCGCAGGGAACTCACTCCCCGCTTGCGTAACTCCCGACGCATCACCCGGCATAGGGCGCATCCTTCCGTTTGAAACAAATCTCCGATCCGGATTTGGGTTGGGTCCAGGCGGTTTCCCATGCCCATGCATGAGATGATTGGTATTTGACGCTGAAAACAGGTCATTGCCAAATCGATCTTTGCAGTTACAGTGTCCACTGCATCCACAACAATGTTTACATCGTCAGGGATCGCAACAGGGCTTTGTGGTAGATGAAAAGCTTTAACAGCCACGATCTCAGCATCCGGGGCGATATCCACCAGCCGCTCTAGGACCACCTCAGCTTTGGTTCTTCCCACAGTAGAGCACAAGGCCGGAAGCTGTCTGTTGAGATTGGACACGGCCACCTGATCCGCGTCCACCAATGTCAGCTTGCCGATTCCCACCCGGCACAGAGCCTCGGCAGCATAGCTGCCCACTCCGCCCAGACCAAAGATCATGCAATGAGTCTGCCACAGCTTATCCAGCTTATCCTGGCCCAGCAGCTTTGCTGTTCTGAGCTGCCGTTCACTGCGAGGATATATCATCACCGCGCCCATTCCTTTCGCATAAGCCTTGCTTGTCAGTGACATTATTATAGTAAGAGCACCCTCTTTTCGCAATGCCTGTTCTCATTCGAGCTCTCAAATTTACATCCTACATTTCCATATACTTTTTCGTTTCTATCATCATCATTATGCTTCTGTAAAATCCTGATGCACAAATGTGATGATTATGGTATAATCATAAATCATGCAGCGAATGCTGCTGGTAGAACAAAGGAGGGTTTCTCTTTGGACGACCCCATAGGTGGTCAATTACTGATCCAACTGTTATTGATTCTTGTGAACGCTTTCTTCGCCGCGACAGAAATCGCGGTCATCTCCCTCAACGACAACAAAATCCGCAAGCAAGCCGAAGAGGGAGACAAAAAGGCAGCAATGATGCTTAAGCTGGCCGAGTCTCCCAACCGCTTCCTATCGACGATTCAGGTTTGCATCACCTTGAGCGGGTTCCTGGGCAGTGCTTTTGCCGCCGACAACTTTGCCTCCCGCATTACCAGAGCCCTGGTGGATGGTGGAATGACGTACATTCCGGAGCGGACCATAAACACACTGGCTCTGATTTTAATTACCCTGATGTTGAGTTATTTTACCCTGGTCCTGGGCGAGCTTACCCCCAAACGGATTGCCATGAAGTATCCAGAGACTGTTGCCCGGTTCTCCTGCGGCATCATCAGCTTTGTGGCAAAGTTCTTCAAACCTGTGGTCTGGCTTCTTTCCGCCAGTACAAACGGCATGTTGCGTCTTTTCCGCATCAATCCCAACGAAACCTCCGAGGAAGTGACGGAAGAGGAGATCCGCATGATGCTGGATATCGGCGGAGAAAGCGGCGCAATTGAGCAGGATGAGCGCACAATGATCGAAAACATCTTTGAGTTCAACAACATGACTGCCGAAGATGTAATGATACATCGCATGGACGTGGTCGCCTTGCACGTAGACGATCCGGCGGATGAAATTTTACAAATCATTCGAGAAAGCGGCCTTTCCCGCTTCCCGGTGTACGATTCGGACATTGATGACATTGTGGGCGTCCTGAACACCCGGGATTTTCTGCTCAACCGGGAGAGTCAGCCTTCAAAGAGCCTTCGGGAAATGTTGCGCCCTGCCTATCTGGTGCCGGAAACCGTCCAGGCGGATACACTCTTTAGAGACATGCAAAAACAGAAGGTCCACATGGCCATCGTGGTGGACGAATACGGCGGCATGAGCGGCATAGTCACCATGGAGGACTTGCTGGAGGAGATCGTGGGGAATATCTACGATGAGTTCGATCCCACAGAGGAAACCGAAATAGAACAACTGGAAGAGAATTTGTGGAGGGTATCCGGCACGGTGGATCTGGAACTACTGTCCGATGCCTTGGGAGTCCCCCTGCCTCTGGACGAGGAATACGACACCCTGGGCGGCATGGTGTTCAGCAAGTTATCCACCATTCCCGAAGACGGTTCCACCTTTGAAACTACAATGAACGGCCTTGTAATCCAGGTCATTGAGATCTCCGACCACCGGGTGGAAAAGGCCCTGATCCGAAAGGTCCAGGAGCAGCCCCAGGAGGAAACTTCCATAAACGGGGATTCCAAGGTGGCTTCGGGCGGTATTGAAAAGGTACGGAAGCGGGTAGCGGATGAATAAAGGAATCACCCATGTCTGTTGGGACTTTGATGGTACCCTTTATAACACCTACGATCAAATCACATGCGCCATGGAATGTGCCCTGGAAGAATGGGGGCTTGCGGCTTCTGTTGAGGAGCTTCGCGCTTTGCTGAAACAATCTGTGTATCATGCCTGCTGCGTTATGGCAAAGCGTTTCTCCCTGCCCCTTGAGGCATTGTTGGAAACCTTTCAACGCTACCACCGGGCAGTAAAAAGCTTTCAGCCCTACGAAGGCGCCGAAACCTGCCTGTACGCCTTGCAAAACCAGGGCTACCGTCATTATCTGTATACCCACAGAGACAGTCGAGCCATCCGCCAACTTGAGGCCGACGGCTTGGCCATTTACTTTACCGGTTTTATCACCCGAGAGGACGGCTTCCCGGATAAACCCGCCCCGGATGCTCTTCTTTCCATTTGCAACAAGCACAGCTTTGCGCCAAAGGAAGCTGTGATGATCGGCGACCGGGACATCGATATCCAGGCTGGAATAAACGCCGGAATGCACACTCTGCTATTTGATCCGGAAGGGTTCTATCCTCATATATCTGCTGATCATCATATATCCCGCTTAGAGGAAATCCCACCCCTTCTTCGTAAGGGTTAACATCGCATCCAGGTGATGCCATTTTTAGCGGTTTTGGTCAAGTATGTTTTCCTCCATCGGCCTTGCAGTCTCTCGTAGGCATGCCGGGCCGATTCTTCTTCACCAAACAAACCGAATACCGCAGAGCCGCTTCCTGTCATCATGGCTTTAATGGCCCCCTCATCCTCCAATGCCCGGATCGCTTGGCCGATCTCCGGTCGATACGTCGTGCTTACAGGCTCAAGGGCATTACCCATGGTTTTGGCAAGCCTCTGTAGATCTCCGCAGAGCAGAGTCTCCTGAGCCGCCTGGGTATGGAGTTGGGGAGCTGAATTCACATGTACTTGATCATATGCGTCAAAGATTTCCTTGGTGGAAAGACCTTGACAAGGCTGAATGATCACCAGCCACAGGGGTTGCAAAGCGGACAAAGGGCGCAGCATCTCCCCAATGCCCTGCACCCTTACCAGCCCACCGGTCAACATAAAGGGCACATCCGCCCCCAGGGACAGCGCGATGGCTTGCAGCTTCTCCCTGGGAAGGGTAAGACCCCACAGTTCGCATAATCCCAACAGAGCTGCGGCGGCATCTGCGCTGCCCCCTCCCATCCCCGCTCCCACAGGGATGCGTTTGACCAGCCTGATCATGGCTCCCTCACGAGAGCCTGTAGCCTCCTGCAAGGCTCGCGCTGCTTTCATCACCAGATTCTTTTCATCGGCAGTGACAATAAAGGACTGAGTGGGAAGATTACCTTTCAGGCCTGCATCCTCCCCATACGGAACAGTCTTCCCCATCTCTTCGTATTCAACCCGCAGAGTGAGCCTCTCCTGCTTCTCAAGCCATAGGGTATCGCAAAGCTCAACGCTTTGAAGGAGCATATCCAGCAGATGATAGCTGTCCGGCCTGATCCCAAGAATATCCAGGGTCCAGTTGATTTTTGCCCGTGCCGTCACCCGCAGCATTGCATCGCAACCTTCCTTATGCTATAGTAAAGCCATTATAGCAGTTATTTCCACCCAAGCAAGGAGGGAATGAGAGCCTATGCCGGATATCCCGATTCTTCTTACCCTTCATGCCAGCAGCAGCGTTGGGGGTGAACCGGGCGAGGTTGTTCAGCTCCTCACCACCGGCGAATGGACCTATCAGGATGGGGCTCATTTGATCCGCTATGAGGAAGCCCTGGATGAGAACGCCAGTCCCACCCAGGTGCAGCTTTCCTTGCAGGACGGGGCAGTCACCCTGCAACGCAATGGATCCTACGAAACCAACATGGTCTTTCGTAAAGGGCAAAGGTACGAAAGCCAGTACACCACTCCCTTTGGGACGATGGAAATGGCTATTTTTTGCACCAAGGTGAAATATACCATCAAGGAACAAGGCGGTACCCTGCAACTCCAGTATCAGCTTGATCTCAACGGTCAATACGCGTCCATGAACCAGATGGAAATGCGCTTTGCTGTAAAGGAACAGGAACAACATCATGCCTCCCCTAGCTAAGCTGCGGGAGGAGTGCCAGGTTTTGTGCAACGTCGGCAATAAACCGGGGCATCTGCGCCGTTGCGTTGGAGCCGGCTTTCTTTTTGTTTCCGATCTGCCCAAGCACACCTCACCAGAGGAACTGAGAGAAGTGATGCTGTCACTGGGCCACGCGGATTTTATCTGCAAGTATGACAAAGCTCGGGAATTGCTGTTCCTGGATGCTTCCCTCCCACGCTATGAGTGTCTGCTGGCCAGTTTACCAAAGAAGCCTCCCCCATTCCCCCAGGATGAGCAGCTTCATCCGCTCTATGCCCTGTGCTCCCTATTGCTCCTTCATCCGGTCCCCTTGGCCGGCCAGCCCATAGAGTCTATTCGCCTTGTCTTGAAGCTTACCGAGGACTCTGTCCCCTGCCTCTTGCATGCCGTCCCGGCCATGCACCAGGAATGCGCTGTACTGCTCAGACAACGAATGCCTGTTCCCTATGCAGCCGGTCAGGTGCTGGCAGCATGGTTTGACAGGAGCATAGACCAATAACCCAAAATCGAAAGGAGGGCTTATCATGATCCTGGAATATATGGGGCATTCCTGCTTTAAACTCACCCTGGCGGACGGAACCACCATCGTCATGGACCCTTACGGTACTTTCTACAACTATCCCAAGCGTTCGCTTCAGGCTGATATCTGCACCATCAGCCACCATCACCACGATCATGAGGGAATATCACTCCTGACAGGAGATCCCATCATCGTGGACTCCGCCGGTACCCACATCCCCAAAGCTGGAGTGATCATCCGTGGTATCCCCACCTACCATGACGAATTAAAAGGCCAGAAGCGCGGCAGCAACCTGGCCTTCCTCATTGAGGTGGATGATCTGCGAATCGCCCATCTGGGCGATTTGGGACATCGGCTGAACCCGGATCAGACGGCCGCTTTGCAGGATTTGGACCTTCTGCTGATCCCTGTGGGAGGATTTTATACCATTGATGCCCCCACTGCCATTGGGATTATGGAGGACCTTTCTCCCAAGGTCACAATCCCCATGCATTACAAAACAAAGGCTGCCCCGGACATGCCCATCACCCCTGTTGGTGACTTTCTGGACCTGCTGAGGGTATCCCCCGAGCCGATGGCCCTGATTCGAATCACGGCCCAGGATATCAGTCAGCGGCCCTCCGTGGTTTTGATGACCACGCCGGAAGGGCTGTAAACCTTCCGGAAAAGGTTGACAAGCTCTGTCCCCATGGCTAGAATCAGCAAGGAAACACATGCGTAAGGAGACAGCATCTATGAAATTCGTATTCATCACAGGCGGCGTGGTATCTTCTTTGGGAAAGGGCCTCACCGCGGCTTCGCTGGGCCGGCTTCTTAGGGCCCGGGGGTACCAGGTGTCCTTGCAGAAACTGGATCTATACTACAATGTAGAGCCAGGGTTTTTAAGTCCTCTGGAGCATGGGGAGGCCTTCATCACGGAGGATGGTACCGCCGCAGATTTGGATCTGGGACATTACGAGCGATTTGTGGATATCACTCTAACCGGTAAAGCCAGCGTTACCACCGGCAAGATCCATAAAAGGCTCATCGACCGGGAGATGCGGGGAGATTACCACGGCTCCACCATCCAGGCAATCCCCCATGTGGCCAATGAGATCAAGGCTGCCATTGTTGAGGCTGCTCAGGACAGCGGAGCGGAGATAGCCATCGTAGAGATCGGCGGCACTGTGGGTGACATGGAAGCCGCCGTGTATCTGGAAGCCATCCGCCAGATGCGCTGGGAATGCGAGAAACCCAGTGATTGCTGCTATGTCCATGTTACGCTGATGCCCTATATTTCCACGGCTGGGGAGTTGAAAACCAAGCCCACCCAGAACAGTGTGAAGGAGTTGCGCTCCATCGGCATTCAGCCGGACATTATTGTTTGCCGTACAGAAGTGCCTATGACCGGGGATGCTAAGGATAAAATTGCCCTGTTCTGTAACGTAAAAACCAGCAATGTCATTCAAAACAGCGATGTGGAAAGCCTTTACGAACTGCCCCTGTCACTGGAAAAGGAAGGTTTGGCCAAGACCGTACTGGCAGAGTTGGGATTGCCGGATCGTACCCCGGAGCTAACGGACTGGAAGGCCATGGTACAGCAGAGCCTTGCTGCCACAGGCGAACTCCGTGTTGCAGTGATTGGGAAATATATCGCCGTGCCTGATGCATACCTGTCCGTCAATGAAGCTTTGCGTCACGCAGGCTTTGCCAATGGCGTCCATGTGAACATAAATGCCCTGAGCGCGGAGGATATCACCCCTGAGACGGTCGGAGAACTTTTAAGCGGGCATGACGCGATTGTGCTGCCCGGTGGCTTTGGAGGACGAGGAACTGACGGCCTCCTCTGTGCCGCCGGATACGCCAGAGAAAATAGAATTCCCTTCCTGGCCATCGGTTTTGGCATGCAGCTGGCCGTGGTGGAAGCAGTCCGTAGTCTCCTGGGGTTCTCCGATGCCCATACAACGGAGGTAAATCCTCACACAACGCACCCCGTGGTACGCATCCCCGACGACCGGGTCTGTCAAAATGACAGCCGCGGCGCTGCCCGCATGGGCGCAGGCAAGGTGAAGCTCTCCCCGGGTAAAGCCAGGGATGCCTACGGGCAGGATATCGTCAGCGAACGCCACAGCAACCGCTACGAAGTGGATCCGCAATATGTGGGACTGTTGGCTGATCACGGTTTCCATTTGACAGGCTCCAGCGTTGAAAGCGGTTACCCGGAGATTTTTGAAGTGCAGGATCATCCTTTCTACGTGGCCGCGATCTATCACCCGGAGTATATCTCCAGGCCCAATCGTCCCCATCCTTTGTTTGTCTCCTTGATTCATGCGGCTAAGTAGGGGTACTGCAGGAATCTTTAAGTGTTTCTTGCCTTAGGTTTCGTTACAAGTTCGCAGTTTTCATCCTTTTTTGATTATGATATAATACTTTTTGTATGTCGTGCTGCCCTTGGGGCGGCGGTTTTACCACACCATTCATGAAAGGAGGCGTGTGCATTGCAACCCAATGTGCCTGGGCAGCGCAGACCCTATGGGGATTCCCGTTCCCCCTCCCGCAGACCTACCAAGGATTATTCCCCCAAGCGTCGAAAAAGCCGGGCGGCGGCAGTATTGCCGTTCCTGTTGCTGTTTATTGGCCTGCTTGCAGTAATGTATGTTGCCTTCCCCAAACAGGCAGGGCGGCATGTGGGCTCGTCCATCTATGACGGATTGGTTATCAGCGAGGTCATGGCCGCCAATTCCTCCGCGGTACCCGATGAAAACGGAGAGTTTCACGATTGGCTGGAGTTGTATAACGGGACCGGCACTGATTTAAATTTGGAAGGCTGTATGCTGACCAACCGCACAGACCGTATTACTTTCCCCTTCCCTGCTTATACATTGCGAGCCGGCGAGCGAGTGATTGTTTTTGCCTCTGACAACTATCAGTTGGATCCGGCACGCCCTTTCCACGGAAAATTCAAGATATCTTCCGCCGGCGACCACATCTATTTGTATGATCCACAGATGTATTTGATCGATGAGGTTATCACCCCCACCATGACGGCAGACACCAGCTATGCTCTCATGCACATCAGCGACGACGGTGTTCACGAATTTCAATCCACCAGCTACTACAGCCCCGGGTATGAAAACAACGAACAGGGATTTGTGTCTTACCGAACCGCCAACTCCATGGAGAGCGGCTCCCTGATCCTCAACGAGGTCTGCCCTGCCCCCAAGGTGGGCATCCCAGACGAGGATAATGAGATTGTTGATTGGATAGAACTGCGCAACACCACCTCCGCGCCCATCTCCCTGAAGGGCTTCTGCCTCAGCGACAAGGAAAACAAGCCCATGAAATGGCGCTTTCCCGACAGTGCCGTGATCCCCGCTAATGGATACTACCTGGTGTTTTGCAGCGGCAAGGACAAGCTCCAGCAGAACGGCATCCCCCATACCAACTTCAGCATCAGCGCCGAGCGGGAGACCGTCGTTCTCAGCGATTCCTATGGACGGCTGGTGGACCGGGTATCCATTGAAAACGTGCCTACGGATTATTCCGTTGGCCGTAATGCAAGCGGCGGCTGGGAGTTCTTTTCATTGTCGACTCCCGCACACAATAATGATGCCTCCGGGCAGAGCAAGGTAGATCAGCTGATTCGCGCCTTCAACCCCACCGGGGTATACATCAGCGAGGTGATGGCCTCCAATGACATGACCATTCTGGGTTCCTCCACCTACGCCTGTGATTTTGTTGAGCTGTACAATTCCTCCGACAAGACCGTGGACTTAAGCTACTATGGGCTTAGCGACAGCCTAACGCGCCCCCGCAAATGGCAGTTCCCTCAGGGAGCTGCCATTGAGCCGGGGGAGTACAAAATTATCTACCTGGACGGCAGGGTTGATCTTTCCACCTATTATGAGCTTCATACCAATTTCAGCCTAACCCGAGCAGGCGGGGAAACCATCAATTTTTCGGACCCTACCGGCCGGGTGCTGGACCGGATGCCCCTATCCCTCATCCCCACGGATCACAGCTATGGCCGTACCACCGGTTCTCCAGGCTTCTATTACTACGATGCTCCCACCCCTGGCGCGGCCAATGGGTCGGGATACTATGGCTATACCAGCAATCCGGCGTTTTCCAAGCGCGGCGGTGAATATAAAGGCTCCGTACAGGTAAGCATCTCCATTCCGAAAAATTCCACGGTCACCTACACCCTGGATGGCAGCATCCCTACCCAATCCTCTGCCCAATACCACGAAGGGGATATCCTTGAGATTCATAAGGTCACGGTACTGCGTGCCAGAGCCTTCGACCTGTCCGGCACTCTTCAGCCCAGTGAGATCATTACCCAGACCTATCTGCCCAACCTCTACCATGCCTTTCCCATTGTGAGTATCGTAACCGACCCGGACGAACTATGGAGCGCAGAACGGGGCATGCTCACCGTGGGTCCAAATGTGGACAAGACCAAACTGCCCTTTAAAAACACCATTTACCGTGAGTTTGGCAAGATCGCCAGGCCCGGATACGTAGAGATCTACGACAAGGAAGGCAACCAGGTAATCAGCCAGGGCATGGAGTTTGGCTTGCAAGGCCAGTACAGCCTGGACATGCCTCAGAAAACCTTTAAGGTGCGTGCCAAAGCCAAGTATGGTTCCCGGTATTTTGAGGCTGCTCTTTTTGAGGATCGTCCTTTTACCCAGTACAAGAGCTTTGTACTGAGAAACAGCGGGAACGACTGCGCCTGGACCCGGATGAACGACGGCTTTCAGGGCCGACTGATCGACCGCTTCAACGAGATTTCTGAAAGCCCCACCGATGTGATCCATCAGGCCTGGAGACCCGTGGTGGTGTACCTGAACGGCACCTATTGGGGCCATTACAACATGCGGGAGCGGGTGGATCGCTTTTTTGTGGCCCAGCACGAGGGGCTGGACCTATCCATGGCCGACAACATGGATATCCTGGAAGCCAGCGGCAAGGTAGTCTACGGCAGCAAGGAAGAATACTCCGAAATGATCAAGAAGGTCAAACAATCCTCTCCCGGCAAAAACCAGAATGACCTGGAGTATATCACCGACCGCATTGACGTGGACAACTACTTTGACTACATGGCCATCGAGATGTTTTTTGGCAACTCCGACCCGGGCAACATCCGCTTCTACAAGCTAAAAACCCCAGGCAGCAAATGGAAATGGATTATCTATGACCTGGATTACGGCCTGTTCCGGAGCGGTTTTGACAGCCCAACCAGCTACCTGAAAGACAAGGGCGCGGGTGAGCAGCGCATAGACAATACCCTGATCCGCAAACTATTGGAAAACGACCAGATGCAGGATAAGTTCCTGACACGTCTGGGAGAATTCTACCAGGTGTTTACCACAGAGTTTATGACCACAGAGTTCAATGCCATGGCCAAGATGTTGGAGCCGGAAATGGTAATGCACTTCAGCCGCTGGGCTGAGGAAAACGACAAGGCCATTACATTTGACAACCCGACAACTCCGGAAGGCGCGGTTCGCTACTGGTATAACCGCCTGGATTACACCCGCAATGTGCTCAAGAAACGACCCACCTACTTTTACGAGATGGTACAGGAACGCTTTAAGCTTACGGACCAGCAGATGCTGTCTTACTTTGGTGAAAAGCCACCGCTGCCCGCAGATGCCATCTATACAGAGGGCAAAAAGTGGAGCTGATCACGATGCATATTCTTGACAAAAGGACGGTACCCGCTTACTATAAAACCATTGACACCAAGGAGGCCGCTTAAGGATGAGTACAAATAACCTGGTGGAGTTTACAGGCTTGGCTGCCCAATTCAAGTCCATTGTCCCCTCGGATCTGTTCATCGCCCTTGGACTGGGCTTTGTGGTAGGCCTTATCATCGCCCTGGTTTACCGTAAAACCTATCGCGGTGTGCTCTACAGCCCCTCCTTCACCCTGACGCTGGTGATGTTAACCCTGATCACCACCCCGGTGGTTATGTGCATCAAAAGCGATATCGCATTGTCGATGGGTATGGTGGGCGCTTTGTCCATTGTTCGTTTCCGTACCGCCGTAAAGGATCCCATGGATACCGCTTACATGTTCTGGTCGCTGACGATGGGCATTTTGCTGGGAGCCGGCCTGCATCTGGTGGCACTTATTGTGGTGCTGTGCATCTCGGTGTTGATGTTTGTGCTCACCTTTGTGAAGTTTACCTCTCCCAATGCGTACCTGCTGGTGATGCATTATGACGAATACTGTGAGCCGGCCATCACCAAGGAATTGGACCGTTCTGTGAAGAGCTACAAACTTCGCTCCAAAACGCTCACCCGTGCCGGAGCGGAAATGACCTATGAAGTGCGGCTCAACGAGCGCCATGAGGTAGTAACCCGCATGCTGGACATTGAGGGCGTCCATGACGCCACGCTGGTAGCCTGCCAGAGTGAGGTAGGAGCCTAAGTTCCAAAAGGCGCATCGGGGGGAGGAACGCAGCATGGATTTTGCCGTGCCCCTTCGGCACGAACTCAAATACTTCATCAGCCCCGTTGAATACGAGGTACTGCACCGCGTACTGGACAATGTTCTTCAGCGGGACCCCAACGGGGACGAAAACAACGAGTATCACATCCGCTCCCTGTATTTTGACGGATTTTTTAACAGCGCCGTGCTGGACAAGATCAACGGCGTGAAGGACCGGGACAAGTACCGGATCCGGATCTACAATTTTTCGGACAAGATTATCCGCATGGAATGTAAAACCAAGGTGGGCTCCCTGATTTCCAAGCGGTCTATCAGCATCCCCAGGCTATTGGCAGAGCAGCTGATTGCCGGTGACCCTACAGGTCTGGAACAAACCCGAAGCGGCCTGCTGCGGGATGTGTACCGGGAGATGAAACTCAACCTGATGCGGCCTGTGGTGCTGGTAGATTATGTACGGGAGGCCTACCTACATCCCGCTGAAGAGGTGCGCATCACCTTTGACAAACAGCTTCGCTCCGGTCTGTTTTCCAAGGATTTGTTCAACCCCTATACTCCCACCATCCCACCTTTCGACAATGGCGAGATGATTATGGAGGTTAAGTTCAACCGTCTCCTTCCCCCCTACATCCGGGACCTGCTGTGCACCCATGTACACAGCGCGCAAAACAGCGCCATCTCCAAATATATCTGGTGCCGGCGCTTTGAGGAGTTTGAGTAGAACAAGAGCCAGGAAACTACATGGTGCCCCGGAACCCTTTGCCGATGATCTCTCCTGTGTTGGTGATTAAAATAAAGCAGGAGGGGTCTATTTCTTTTGCGTACCGGCGAAGCCGGATGGCCTGTGGGCGATTGACCACAGTCAGGATAATCGTCTTGTTTTCGTGGGTATAAGCGCCCTCGCCCTTCAGCTCCGTAGCGCCCCGGCCTAGTTCATCCACGATGAATTCCACAATGGGCGTTGGCGCGGTGGTGATGATCTGAAAGCACTTGTGCGTCTTGATGTTCTCCAGCACCATGTCCACCAGGACCGCTTTGATGATCAACCCCATCATGCTGAAGAGCCCCGTTTCCATCCCGAAGGCGAAACAGGCTGCCACCGTGATCAGAAAATCAACGATAAACAGGCTGTTTCCAATATTGACGGAGGTCAGTTTTTTGAGGATCATGGCAACGATATCTGTGCCGCCGCTGGATGCGTCGATATTGAAAAGGATTGCGCTGCCTACAGCCGGCAGCATCACGGAGAAAATCAGCTCCAGCAGGGGCTGATTGGTCATGGGCTTGTCCAGGGGAATGATCGCTTCCAGGCTCCAGATGATACCGGAGAAAAGCAGGCTGCAATAGGTGGTGCGCAGGCCGAAGGAACGGCCAAAAAACAGAAAGCCTACCACCAACAGCACCTGATTGATGATGAAAACCAGCGCACCCGGGCTCTGAGGCAGGTAATGACCCAGCACCACGGAAATGCCGCTGACACCGCCCGTTGAAAAATTGTTTGGAAACTTAAAGAAATAGACACCAATGGAGATCAGCGCCGTACCCAGTGTCATCAAGCCCAGATCTTTCCACGAGAAGCTTTTGCCTCTCCCCAGAATACTCATTGTTGTTCCTCCATCAGAGACCCATTTTGTCCTGTTTTTTGGAATCCCTGTGCCACGTCCCTTATTTTATGCTAAACTAGACATGGATGCAATCCTTTTAAGATGATCACAAAGGAGGAACTCCCCCATGTCTCCCCTACTTCTGGCGCTGCTTGGCACCACTTTCACCTTCCTGGCTACCGCATTGGGGTCCGCCTCGGTGTTTCTTTTTCGCAAGGATATCCCCCAGGGCATACAGAGGGCATTTCTGGGCTTTGCCGCCGGGGTGATGATTGCGGCCTCCGTGTGGTCGCTGCTGATTCCCTCGCTGGAAATGGGGATTGAGCAAGGGCATCCCGTACCCTGGTTTCCCGCGGCCGGAGGCTTTATGATAGGGGCGGCGTTTTTGCTTCTGCTGGACCGCCTGCTGCCCCACATGCACCCAAGCAGTGACGAAGCGGAAGGCCTTCCCAGCCATCTGAGGAAAACCACCATGCTGGTGCTGGCGGTAACATTGCACAACATTCCGGAGGGCCTGGCGGTGGGCCTGGCCTTTGGCCTGTCCTCGGAAGGCGCAGGCGCGGTCTCCCTGTCCGGAGCCCTGGCACTGGCGCTGGGCATGGCCCTGCAGAACTTCCCCGAAGGGGCGGCTATCTCGCTGCCGCTGAAAAAGGAAGGGCTGTCCAACACCAAGAGCTTTGTTTGGGGCGCGTTAAGCGGAATCGTGGAGCCCATCGCGGGCGTTATCGGCGTGCTGATGGTGAGCGGCGTGACAGCCGTGATGCCCTGGTTCCTGTCCTTTGCGGCCGGAGCCATGATCTATGTGGTGGTGGAAGAATTGATTCCCGAAGCCCATTTGGGAGAACACAGCCACACGGGCACATTAAGCGTGATGGCGGGATTTTTGGTGATGATGGTGCTGGACGTGGCGCTTGCATAAGCCTTTACAGCGAGAACTCCACCCGCACCACATGGCCAATGAATGAAATGTCCGGCAGGGAATAGGTTTCCGCGCTGTACTCCCGGTCATAGCTTTGCAGCAATACATGAAGCGCGTCCAGCTTCTTCACCTTGCGCAGCACGCGCCTCTGCTTGATTTCCACCAGCATGACCGCCTCATCGATGGGGCTGGCGGCAGGCACAATCAGGCATAGGTCGTCCCGGAGAATGCGAAAGCCGCGCATGCTGTCATCCGGCACGGAAAGATAAAACACCTTCTCCGGAGACGCCCCCTCGATGCGGCCATCCAAAATGGGCAGCAGTTTGTGGTCGATCTCCTTCATGACGGCGTTGTATACGGGAACCCGCTTTAACACACTGGCCAGGGCATCCAGCCAGATGCCGCCTTGGGTCTGCGGGTTTTTATCATCGTTTTGGGTGCTGTATACGGCCTCGGCCACCTTTAGATCCTTCTTGGCGGCAGGCCTTTGAGCCAGTTTGGCCGGCTTCACTGTCTCCAGATCCACAGTGGCCGCAATATCGTCCAGGGTGAAGCCTGCCTCGGTTTGCTCACTCAAGCCCATCTTTTTAAGGATGCGGCGGGCCTGGTCATCCGCGATGATCCGCGTACCGGCCTCCACCTCCTGCAAATATCCCTCACTGACACCACCCAGCCTTGCCACCTGCTTATAGCTAAGGCCCCG
>JAAYDR010000016.1 GCA_012729115.1 Clostridiales bacterium
ATGTGTCTGGTAGTTATTGTTTTTCATACATCGATTCTACCAAAAAACAGAGCCCGTGTCACCGCTTTCGCAGTGCACCGGCTCTGTTTTTTCCTTTGGGTTGGGATGCTGTTTTGCTACAGCCCCTCTGGATATGCTCCTTTGGTTTCAGTTCAGATCTCCATGATGATGGGCAGCACCATCGGATTGCGCTTGATTTTTTCGTAGATATACCGATGCAGATCGTCCTTGATCCTGTTCTTCATGCCTTGCCAGTCGCTGCCCTCGATGCGTCCATAGCTCATCACGATGTTGCGTGCCAAATCGCGGCTGCTTTCAATGATATCCTCGTTTTCACGGACATACACGAAGCCGCGGCTGATGATGTCCGGACCGGAAACCAAAGTGCCGTTGTCCCGGTCGATGGCCATAACCACGATGATGAGACCGTCCTGGCTAAGATGCTTGCGATCCCTTAGCACCACGTTGCCCACATCGCCGATCCCCAGGCCGTCCACCAGCACGCCGCCGGTGGGCACTACGCCGGTGATGGCCAGGCTGTCCCGGCTCATCTCAATCACCTGTCCAATTTCGGGGATGATGATGTTCTGGCTGGGGGTGCCCAGGCTCTCGGCCAGCTCGGCATGCTGCCAGAGCTTGGCGTATTCACCGTGGATGGGGATGAAGTACTGGCCCTTGCAAAGCACGTGGAGAAGCTTGATTTCTTCCTGGCAGGCATGGCCGGATACGTGAACCTCGCCCAGCTGGCCGTAGATCACGTTGGCACCGCAGCGGTAGAGCTGATTGATTACCCGGGCCACCGGTTTCTCATTGCCGGGGATGGGGGAGGCGGAGAGGATGACCGTATCGGTGGGTCGGATCTGAAGCTTGCGGTGCTCGTTGTAGGCCATCCGGGTAAGGCCTGCCATGGCCTCGCCCTGGCTGCCGGTCGTGACCACAAGCAGTTCCTCATCCGGGAAGCTGTCGATGTCATCGATGTCCACAATGCTCTCCGGGGGAATGGTAAGCTCACCGATGGACATCGCCACCCTGGTGACATTTACCATGCTGCGGCCCACAAAGCATACCTTGCGGCCAAACATCGCGGCGGAATCCACCACCATCTGCACACGGTGAATGTTGCTGGCAAACATGGCGACGATTACCCGGCCTTTGGCCTGCTGGAACATGTCGATGAAGGTCTGGCCGATTTTGGTTTCACTCATGGTATAGCCCTTGCGCTCCACATTGGTGGACTCGCAAAGGAAGGCCAGTACTCCCTGCTTGCCATAGGCGGCAAAGGTGGCAAGATCGGTGACCATGCCGTCAATGGGAGTAAAGTCCACCTTAAAGTCACCGGTCATGATGATGGTGCCCGCTCCGCAGGTGATGGCCAGGGACACGGCACCGGCGATGGAGTGGTTCACATGGATGAACTGGATGGTAAACCCGCCCAGTTTGATGACATCTGAGGGCTTGATCACATTCAGGGGGATCCCGGTAATCCGATGCTCCTTGAGTTTCAGATCCACCAGGGCCAGGGTCAACTTGGTGCCATACAGAGGCATGGGGAGTTGACGCAGCACGTAGGGGGTTGCGCCGATGTGATCCTCATGGCCGTGGGTGAGCAGCATACCCCGGATGCGAGCTTTGTTTTTCACCAGGTAGGATACATCGGGAATCACCAGATCCACGCCCAACATATCCTCCTTGGGAAAGATGGACCCGCAGTCCACCACCAGGATATCGTCTTCATATTCAATGGCGGTGATGTTTTTGCCGAATTCATCCACACCGCCAAGGGGAATAATTCGCAATTTGGACTCAGTTTGAACCATCGGGAAAACTCCTTTCAATGGGAATGGAAGCAATCCCAGATGTCTCTGGTCTTGCCAAAAAGGACGACCGTAGATAATACCGCTGTCCTACTGCCTTTGCGTATCATCAAAAGCTCCAAACGCCGCGCTGCAATGTACACTCAATGAACGTACAAGCATAGAAAGCGTTGCGAGCCGTTTTATCTGAGGGAAACACGTATGTTTACACGTTGTAGGCCTCGTTCATTGATAACCATAATAGTATACCACATTTTTTAGGAAATGAACAGAGGCGGACAAAACTTTTCCCACAGAGTTTTATGGCCAAAAATTGTAAGAAAAGCCCAAAAACCTTACCGTTGAAAGGCTGTAGGCTTCCCATCACACTGAAGGTCTTCCAGGGAGGGCTTCTCAGGATAAATCCGGGTCACCCGGGGGGTCCATTCGGGGCGTCCCTGGATGCGTTTCTCGTTAAGCCAAAGGAGGAGCAGGGAAATCCCCAGTCCCAAGCCGCCCCCCAGCAGCGTAGGGCCGTCGGCACCTCCGCCTCCCAGGAAACCGAGAAGCAATCCGCCCAGCAAACCCGCCAGGGGAAGCACATAGGCAAGGGCTGTGGCCTGTAGAAAGCGGCCCTGGGGGAGCTCCACCCGCACCCAGTCTCCCGGTTTGCAATCCGCCTTAAGCTCAATGGTGCCCTGATGGCTTTGGGCACCGCATGCGCCGCATTTTTCGCAGGCATCGGGCCTATTGTACCCGATGGTGGCTATTCCCGTATTCTCATTATATGCCAGTACCTGCCCAAATTTAGTCATTGGATACTCCCTAAACAAACTTTAGAAGTATTATCATACGACAAGTTCGGAAAAAGTCAAGCAATTTTAAGCAGAACATATTGACACCTTTGACTAAAGGTGATAAAATGTAAAATTGCATCAGTATCGTTACTGGGCGGTTTACGACCTTAAGCTGATTGGTATTGTACATGCCAATCACGAAAATTGCAACAGGAAATTCTTGTTGCGTGGCAAGGGGTTGCGAAACCAGGCCGGTGGATGCGTTGCGAGAACATAAGGGGTGATGGCATTTATGGTGCATGAGGTTCACATGGGGAAGCTGAGGAAGCGAATGAGCTTCTCGCGCATCGATGAAGTATTGGACATGCCCGATCTCATCGAGGTTCAGAAGAACTCCTACCGCCGCTTTCTGGAAGAAGACCTCCGCGAGGTGCTCGCCGACGTTTCACCGATCACCGACTACACGGACAACCTGGTCCTGGAGTTTGTGGATTATTCTTTGGACGAGCCTAAGAACAGCGTGGAACGTTGCAAAGAACGGGACATGACCTATGCGGCGCCCCTGAAGGTGTTCGCCAGGCTCAAGAACCGTGAAACCGGCGAAATCAAAGAGTCCGACGTTTTTATGGGCGACTTCCCCCTCATGACCGAGCATGGTACCTTTATCATCAACGGCGCGGAGCGCGTCATCGTGAGCCAGCTTGTACGCTCCCCCGGAGTGTACTACGGAAAACAAATCGACAAGGCCGGCAAGGCGCTGTTCTCCACCACTGTCATCCCCAACCGGGGCGCGTGGCTGGAGTATGAAACCGATAGCAACGATGTACTCTGGGTGCGCATTGATCGTGCCCGCAAGCTGCCCATCACCGTAATCCTGCGGGCGCTGGGCTACGGCACCGACGGGGAGATCATCGACCTGCTCGGCGAGGACGAGCGCCTGATGGCCACCCTGCAGCGGGGCGACAACGCCAAAAATCAGGAAGACGGCCTCATTGAGATCTACAAGCGGCAAAAGCCGGGCGAACCTCCCACCCGGGACAGCGCCCAGAACCTGCTAAACTCCCTTTTCTTTGACCCCAAGCGCTATGACCTGATGCGGGTGGGTCGCTACAAGTTCAACAAAAAGCTCTCCCTGGCCACCCGCATCCAGGATCGGGTAGCAGCACAGGACATCGTGGATCCCTCCACCGGCGAGGTGCTGGTGAAAAAGGGAGAAGTGATCCAAAAGGACGTTGCCCGGCGCATCCAGAATGCGGGCATCAACTCCGCCGAAATCCTGGTAGATAACCACGTCCACAAGGTTGTGGGCAACAACTTTGTGGACGCCGCCGGCTTCCTTCCCTTTAACCCCAGGGAGGCGGGCATTCTGGAAATGGTCCACTATCCCACGCTGAAGGCCATCATGGATGCCTGTGAGAACGAAGCGCAGCTGAAGCAGGCCATTTCTGTCAATGTGCACAGCCTGGTGCCCAAGCACATTTTGACAGACGATGTGGTGGCATCCGTCAGCTATCTGCTGGGCCTGCCTTATGGCATCGGCTTCACCGACGACATTGATCACCTGGGCAACCGCCGGCTTCGCAGCGTGGGCGAGCTGCTCCAAAACCAGATCCGCATCGGCCTTTCCCGGCTGGAGCGCGTGGTGCGCGAGCGCATGGCCATTCAGGATGCCAATGACGTACGCCCCGGCGAGCTCATCAACATCCGTCCGGTAAGCGCCGCCATCAAGGAGTTCTTTGGCTCCTCCCAGCTTTCCCAGTTCATGGACCAGCCCAATCCCCTGGCGGAGCTGACCCACAAGCGTCGTCTTTCGGCCCTGGGCCCCGGCGGCCTCAATCGGGACAGGGCCTCCTTTGAGGTCCGGGACGTGCACTACAGCCACTACGCCCGTATCTGCCCCATTGAAACTCCGGAAGGTCCCAACATCGGTTTGATCGGCTCATTGGCCACCTATGCCCGCATCAATGAGTACGGATTCATCGAAGCCCCCTATCGGAAGGTCGACCCCAAGACCCACAAGGTCACCGACGAAATCGTCTATATGACTGCCGACGAGGAGGACTTCTACAAGGTGGCCCAGGCCAACGAGCCCTTGGGCGAGGACGGCAGCTTCCTTCGGGAATATGTTACCGTCCGCGACAAGGAGGAGATCGTGGAGGTCCCCTTAAGCCAGGTGGACTACATCGACGTGAGCCCCCGCCAGGTGGTATCTGTAGCCACGGCCATGATTCCCTTCCTGGAAAACGATGACGCCAACCGCGCCCTCATGGGCAGCAACATGCAGCGTCAGGCGGTTCCCCTGCTGGTGCCCGAAGCCCCCATCATCGGCACGGGCATGGAGTACAAGGCTGCCCAGGACAGCGGCGTTGTGCTGCTTGCCAAGGAGGACGGCGTTGTAGAGAAGGTCTCCGGTGATGAGATCGTTGTGGTGAACGACCACAAGGAGCGCCATCGCTACCATCTGGCCAAGTTCAACCGCAGCAACCAGGGCACCTGTATCAACCAGCGCCCCAGGGTCAAGGCAGGGGACAGGGTGGAGAAGGGTGATCTGCTGGCGGACGGACCCTCCACGGAATGCGGCGAAATCGGCTTGGGCCGAAACGTCCTCATCGGGTTTATGACCTGGGAGGGCTACAACTACGAAGACGCGATTCTGATCAGCGAAAAGCTGGTCAAGGAAGACATCTATACCTCCATCCACATCGAGGAGTTCGAGTCTGAAGCGCGGGAAACCAAGTTGGGACCGGAGGAAATCACCCGGGACATCCCCAACATCGGCGACGACGCGGTGAAGGACCTGGATGAGATGGGCATCATTCGCATCGGTGCGGAGGTGCGCAGCGGAGACATTCTGGTGGGCAAGGTAACCCCCAAGGGTGAAACGGACCTGACCGCTGAGGAACGCCTGCTTCGGGCCATTTTCGGCGAAAAGGCCCGGGAAGTTCGGGACACCTCCCTGCGCGTGCCCCACGGCGAGGGCGGCATCGTAGTGGATGTGAAGATCTTCACTCGGGACAACAAGGATGAACTGGCTCCCGGCGTCAACGAGATGGTCCGCGTATACATCGCTCAGAAGCGTAAAATCAGCGTGGGCGACAAGATGGCCGGCCGCCACGGAAACAAGGGCGTTATTTCAAGGATTCTCCGCGAGGAGGATATGCCCTTCATGCCGGACGGCACTCCTTTGCAGATCGTGCTTAACCCCCTGGGCGTGCCTTCCCGTATGAACATCGGCCAGGTGCTGGAAGTTCATCTGGGCATGGCCGCCAAGGCTCTGGGCTGGCATGTGGCAACCCCGGTTTTCGACGGAGCCAATGAGCAGGATATCGAGGACTGCCTGGTGAAGGCAGGCCTGAGCCCCCAGGGCAAGACCTTGCTGTATGACGGCCGTACCGGCGAAGCCTTTGAGAATCCCGTAACCGTGGGTTATATGTACTTCCTCAAGCTTCACCATTTGGTGGACGACAAGATGCACGCCCGCTCCGTGGGCCCCTATTCCCTGGTGACCCAGCAGCCCCTTGGCGGCAAGGCTCAATTTGGCGGCCAGCGCTTTGGTGAAATGGAAGTGTGGGCCCTGGAGGCCTATGGCGCCGCCAACACCCTCCAGGAGATCCTCACCGTGAAGTCCGACGACATCGTGGGCCGGGTCAAGACCTACGAGGCCATTGTCAAGGGTACCAATATCCCCGCTCCTGGCGTGCCCGAAAGCTTCAAGGTGCTCATCAAGGAGCTCCAGTCCCTGGCCCTTGATATCAAGGTGCTCAACGAGGCCAAGGAAGAAATCACCATCCGCGAGTTGGACGATGACGATGTAGAGGTCACCGAGAGCACCACTGTCCGCTTCCGTGAAGATGAGACCATGGATCTCCCCTCCGAGGAAGGTGAGGAACTGGCCATTGACGAGGATGTGGATGTGGACTTTAGCCTGGATGACGACCTGGACGATTTCGACATGGATCTGGGCGACGATCTGGGAGAGATTGGCCTTGAGGATACCCAGCCCAAGTTGGACGATGAGGAGTAACCCATGGCCTGGATGAGGGAACATCCCGATGATGTGAAGGGAGTGGCCGTATTTTGTTTGAACTGACGAACCTTGATTCGATTCAGATTGGCATGGCGTCGCCGGAGCAGATCCTCAAATGGAGCTATGGCGAGGTTTCCAAGCCGGAGACCATCAACTATCGAACCCTGAAGCCCGAGCGGGACGGCCTGTTTTGCGAGAGGATTTTCGGACCCCAGAAGGACTGGGAATGCAACTGCGGCAAGTACAAGCGCATCAAGTTCAAGGACAAGAACAAGGTCTGCGACAAGTGCGGCGTTCAGGTAACCCGGGCCAAGGTACGCCGGGAACGCATGGGCCACATCCAGTTGGCGGCTCCCGTAAGCCACATCTGGTACTTCAAGGGCATCCCCAGCCGCATGGGCATGCTGCTGGACATCAGCCCCAGGGCGCTGGAAAAAGTACTCTATTTTGCCAACTTCATCGTACTGGATCCTGGCGATCCCCAGAAAACAGGGCTGAAGAAGTATGAGCTGATCACGGACGCCAAGTACCGGGAGCTGGAAGCCCAATTCGGCAAGGGCAGCTTCAGAGCCGGCATGGGTGCGGAAGCTGTGAAGGAAATGCTGCTGGAGCTGGATCTGGACCAGATCAGCGCCAAACTGAAAAAAGAAATCTCCGAGCTGGTGGAAAAGGAGCGGGACCGGGAGAGCGAGGGTCAGAAGCGTGCCCGGGCCGTCAAGCGCCTGGAGGTGGTGGAAGCCTTCCGTACCTCCAAGAACCGCCCGGAATGGATGATCCTGGATGTAATCCCCGTCATTCCCCCGGATTTGCGCCCCATGGTGCAGCTGGATGGCGGACGCTTTGCCACCAGTGACCTGAACGATCTCTACCGCCGTGTCATCAACCGCAACAACCGTTTGAAACGGCTTTTGGAACTGGGAGCACCGGATATCATTGTGCGCAACGAGAAGCGCATGCTCCAGGAGGCCGTGGATGCCTTGATCGACAATGGCCGCCGTGGCAGGGCCGTTACCGGCCCCGGCAACCGTGCCCTCAAGTCCCTCTCCGATCTGCTGCGGGGCAAGCAGGGTCGTTTCCGCCAGAACCTGCTGGGCAAGCGGGTGGACTATTCCGGCCGTTCCGTTATCGTGGTGGGTCCTGAACTGAAACTCTATCAGTGCGGCCTGCCTAAGGAGATGGCCCTGGAGCTGTTCAAACCCTTCGTAATTGAACGGCTGGTGACGCTCAAGTATGCCCATCACGGCAAGAACGCCAAACGGATGGTGGAACGCGGAAAGCCCGAGGTTTGGGACATCCTGGAGAGCGTAATCAAGGAGCACCCCGTATTGCTCAACCGCGCCCCCACCCTTCACCGCCTGGGCATCCAAGCCTTTGAGCCCATCCTCGTGGAAGGCAAGGCGCTCAAGCTGCATCCCCTCGTGTGCACCGCCTACAATGCAGACTTTGACGGCGACCAGATGGCTGTCCATGTGCCGCTGTCCATGGAAGCGCAAGCGGAAGCCCGCTTCCTGATGCTGGCTCACAACAACATTTTGAAGCCTCAGGACGGCAAGCCCGTCATGTCCCCCTCTCAGGACATGGTTATCGGATGCTATTACCTGACCATTGGCCGTCCCGACGGGAAGGGCGCCGGCCGGGTGTTCGCCAGTCCTGAAGAGGCTCTGATGGCCTATCAGACCGAGCAGATCAGCCTCCAGGCCCCCATCAAAGTGCGGGTGGAGCGTACCTTTGAAGGCCAGACAGGGCGCAAAATCATCGACTGTACCCTGGGTCTGCTCCTCTTTAACGAGGTGATTCCCCAGGACATCGGCCGCAAGCCCCGCAACAGTCTGAACGACATGTTCGCCCTTGAGATTGATACCCTGGTGGGCAAAAAGGAACTGGGCAAGATTGTGGATGAGGTCTACCAAAAGCATGGCATTCACAAGACCGCCCAGGTGTTGGACGCCATCAAGTCTCTTGGTTTCAAGTACTCCACCAGGGGTGCTGTCACCGTGTCCGTCAGCGACATCATCGTGCCGCCGGAGAAAAAGGACATGCTCCTGAAGGCGGACGAGAGCGTCAGCGAGATCAACAACATGTTCCGCATGGGCCTGCTCTCCGAGGATGAGCGATACACCAAGGTGGTGGACATTTGGAACAACACCACCGCGGAACTGAGAAGCAAGATTCTGCCGGGTCTGGACAAGTTCAACCCGATTCGCATGATGACGGATTCCGGCGCGCGCGGCAGCGCCTCCCAGGTGGCCCAGCTGGCCGGTATGCGCGGTCTGATGGCCTCTCCCTCAGGTAAAACCATCGAGTTGCCCATTCGCGCTAATTTCCGTGAGGGCCTTACCGTGCTGGAGTTCTTCCTTTCCTCTCACGGCAGCCGCAAGTCCCTGGCTGACACCGCGCTGCGTACCGCAGACTCTGGTTACCTCACCCGCCGTCTGGTGGACGTGTCCCAGGAGGTCATCGTCCGGGAGCTGGACTGCTTTGCCGCCCGGGGAGAAAAGGTGCGCGGAATCAGCGTCCAGGATATCACCATCGGGAACCAGGTCATTGAAAGCCTGGAAGACCGCCTCATCGGCCGGGTGGCTGCTGAAGATATTCTGCACCCGGAAACCGGCGAGATCATCGTGGCCCTCAATGAAACCATCACCCATGAAAAGGCCCATGAAATTCTGGCCGCCGGGATCAAAAAGGCCCAGGTGCGCAGCGTTCTTACCTGCCGCAATGAAACCGGCGTATGCGCCCGCTGCTATGGAGCCAACCTGGCTACCGGCGGTGCGGTGGACGTGGGCGAGGCAGTAGGCATCATTGCCGCCCAGGCCATTGGCGAGCCCGGCACGCAGCTGACCATGCGTACCTTCCACACCGGCGGTATCGCGGCGGGTGAGGACATCACCCAGGGTCTGCCCCGTGTGGAGGAGCTGTTTGAGGCCCGCAAGCCCAAGCGCGACGCCATCCTGGCTGAAATCAGCGGCCAGGTCAGCATCGGCGAGAACAAGAAAAAGCGTGAAGTCACCATTACCAGCCTGGAGGATACCCACGAGCAGAAATCCTACCAGATCAACTATGGAAGCCGCCTGAAGGTACAGGACGGTCAAATGGTGGAGGCCGGCGCGGAACTGATCGAAGGTTCCATCAATCCCCATGACCTGCTGCGCATCCTTGGTGTGAAAGCTGTCCAGGATTATCTCCTGCGGGAAGTCCTCAGCGTCTACCGCCAGCAGGGCGTTAACATCAGCGACAAGCATATCGAGGTCATCGTGCGCCAGATGCTGCGCAAAGTCCGCGTGGAGGACAGCGGCGATACCATCCTGCTTCCCGGTGCTTTGGTGGATATCTTCCGCTTTGAGGAGGCCAACCGCGCCACCATCGAGCAGGGAGGCCGTCCCGCCATCGCCAAGCGTATTCTGCTGGGCATCACCAAGGCCTCTTTGGCCACGGAGAGCTTCCTTTCCGCCGCCTCCTTCCAGGAAACCACCCGCGTCCTCACCGATGCTGCCATTAAGGGCAAGGTGGATCCCCTTGTGGGCCTGAAGGAGAATGTGATCATCGGCAAGCTGATTCCCGCCGGTACCGGTATGCGCCGCTACAAGGACATCGACCTGATGGAAAACTTCTAAAATCCAGGGCCTTGTCCCTAAACCCACCAAAGAAAAACACTCCATGGTAACCCATAAGCAGGAGCACGAGTCCTTGGGGGCTCGCGCTCCTGCTCAAGCATGGGGAAGTCCTCTGCCGCACATCCCATGTTTATTCCATCAGCGCATCTTTCAGCAGCTCAATGGCGTGCTTCTCCACCCTGGATACATAGGAGCGGGAGATGCCCAGCAGCTCAGCGATTTCATGCTGGGGATGGGCTCTGCCATCCAAAAGGCCGTAGCGCATTTTTAGCACCAGCCTTTCTCTCTCCGGCAAGGTAGGAAGTATCTCCCGGATCTTGCTCAGGGTGATTCGCCGGCGCACCTCATCCTCCACAATGTCCGGTGATGTGCCCAGGATATCCACAAAGGATACTGCGTTGCCGTCGCTGTCCGTGCCCAGGGGCTCGTTCAGGCTGATGTCTGCCTGCTGTTTGCGGCTTTGGCGCAGGCACATCAGCACCTCGTTTTCTATGCAGCGGGCCGCATAGGTGGACAGGGAGGTGCCCGTGTTCATGTTGAAGGTACGGATGGCCTTGATAAGGCCTACTGCGCCGATGGAAATCAGATCGTCAAAGGTGCAGCCCGGCACCTTGTATTTTCTGGCCACATGAACCACCAGGCGCAGGTTGTGCTCAATGAGGCGTTGGCGTGCCTCATCGCTTCCCGCTTTCATCTCCAGCAGCGCCTCCTGTTCCTGGGCAGGGCTTAGGGGCCTTTTGAAGTTCTGATGACCGGAGATGTACCCCAGAAGGAATAGGCAGTCTTTCACCAGCCAAAGCAAGAATGCGGAAATCAAAGTCATCCCCCCATGAGGAGACTATGTCGTCCCGGCTTGACCCTATGTATGGCTGGTTGGGCTGCAGGCCCAGGTTTCCTTTTCCAAAGCTTGTGAAAAAGACAGCAATATGATATCATCGACTATGATAAGAGAAGTCAAACCGTAGGAAACCTACGGTTGTTGAGTTCCCGGTTTTGGATGTTCCGATTTACCACCCAAGGAGGCACATTATGGCAGGATACGTATCAGACGCAGTCATCCGTAGGCTTCCGGGCTATTACCGGCATTTACAGGAGCTGGAAAGAGAAGGGGCACAGCAGATTTCCTCCCAGGAGTTGGGGGCAAGAATGAATCTCACCGCATCCCAGATTCGGCAGGATATCAACTGCTTTGGCGGCTTCGGCAGGCAGGGATACGGCTATTCGGTTCCCGAGCTTCGGGAAAACATCGGTCGCATTTTGGGTATCGATCGGATACATTCCATGCTCATCGTGGGTGCGGGCAATATTGGCCGTGCCATTGCCAATTCCAATTCCTTTGAGGCCAGCGGCTTTCAGACCACCGCGATTTTCGACGTCGACCCGCAGAAGATCGGCACCCGGATTGGCGATTTGACGGTCATGGACATGGCGGATATTCACGACTACATTGCGGACAATAAGGTTGATATCTGCGTGCTCGCGGTTCCGGCGAACATCGCGCAGGCGGTGGCTCAGGAGCTCAGCAGCTATGGCATCGAGGCATTTTGGAATTTTGCCCCGGTGGATTTGAAACTGCCGGAGGGCTGTGTGCTCATGAATGTCCATTTGGAGGAAGGCTTGCAGGTCCTTTCCTACCGGATGCTGAACAAGCGGCCCCGGTAACCAATGGTAAGGGAGGATTTTTCCATGGCAACATGGGATGATCAGGATTTGAATCATCCGGAGCTATATATCCCCCGGCCCCATCCCAAGGTCAGACAGGCACCTGTTCAGATTCGAAACCAGGCAGGGGAGTTTGCCCTGCCGGTTTCGCTTTATACAAGGGCCATGGATGCGCCTCCCGGCGGGGACAGCCCCATCCGGGGAGAGCCATCCCAAGACCCTGCGGTGGGCGGGGATTACATCTTTGACGAAGATCTGGATTGGAATACAGCCCTGGGCCTCATTCCCCAGCATGATGAAGCGCATTCTTCCCAGGCCCAAGGGAAAAGTTCCTCACCGCCCCCCAAAAGCAAAAAGCCTACTGAGGGCTCCGGGAAATCCAAGGGGAAGAATGAAAGGGACAAGTCCCCCCAGGGTACAGGCTTTTTTGCAAGCCCCTATTGGTATGTGGGGCTTATTACCCTTTGCCTGGCAGCCCTGGCCTTCGTGGTGGTGATGATGATGCCCCAGATGGCCGGTTATTTCTGGAGGGATGTGGGCAACTATGCCTTCGTCAATGGGGAGATTCTGCGCTATGACAAGCAGATTGCCAGCAATTACAGGCAGTCCAGGGAATACCTCCAGCAGCAGGTGATTTATCCGGGAGTGTTTGTGGATGGGATTCACGTGGGCGGCATGACCGTGGAGGAGGCACAGGCAGTCCTGGTCGGCCCCCAGTCAGCCCAGGAGAATCTGTTTTCTGTTGGTGTCGCCATCGGCAATAAAACGTGGACTTTTGACAACAGCAATGTGCCCGCCACCCGCGATGTGGGCAATGTGCTACAGCAGGCTTATGCCGTGGGCAGAACCAATACCACCGCTACCCTGGGAACCCAGATCACGCCCTTTCGGGAAAGGCTCAATACGGTCATGGCCCTGAGGGAGTCAGGGGTGAATCTGAATGCGAAAGCAGCCTATGACCGTGAGCGTGTCCGCACATTGGTGGATGAGATCGTAAATGCTGTCAACCGTCCTCCTCAGGATGCGGCTCTTCGCAGCATTGACATCGCCACTCACACCCTGTTGTTTACCGATGAGCAGGTGGGCGTGGCTGTGGATGGGGAAGAACTGTACCGGAAGGTGACGGCCAGCCTGGACCGCTGGGAGAAAGGAACTGTCATCACCGTGGAGCCTGTGCTGACCCAGCCCAAGGTGACAAAGGCGCAGCTTACGGCCAACTTTCAGCGCATCTCCGCCTATACCACGGATACCACCAAAGATGGCAACCGCAACAACAACATTAACCTGGCTTGTCAGGCCATCACCAGCACCGTGCTGATGCCCGGCGAGACCTTCAGCTTCAACCAGGCAACCGGGCAGCGCACCATCGAGAAGGGGTACAGGGAGGCCGGGGCCATCTCGGCGGGACAGAGCATCGATGAGGTGGGTGGAGGCATTTGCCAGGTTTCGTCCACGCTGTTTAATGCGGTGGCACGGGCGGACCTGGAGATCGTCAGCCGCAGCCCCCACGCCTGGCCTGTCACTTATGTGAACAAGGGAGAGGACGCCACGGTGAACTGGCCCAATCTGGATTTCCAGTTCAGAAACAATAAAAGCACCCCTGTGTACATCGTGGCCTACTATCAAAACCGCAAGTGTTCCGCGGAGATCTGGGGCTTTCCTTTGGGAGAGAATGTCACCATCGACCTTAGATCCAAGGTGGTAAAAACCATTGAACCGCCCCTGGATGTGCGCTATGTGATCAATCCCAACATGGCTCCCGGCACCAGCAAGGAGACCATCAAATCAAGAACCGGCTATGTTGTGGATACCTACAAGGTCTGGTACCAAAACGGGACAGAGGTCAAACGGGAAAAGTTTCACACCAGCACCTACAAGGCATACCAAAGGACGATTGAATACAATTAGTGGGTATGCAAAGAGCAGCTCCCCCGGGAAGGCCGGTGGAGCTGCTCTTTGCGTAAAGCCTCTTTACGCACCGGTGAACATCCTGGCCGTGGCGTCTGTAAGTTCCAGCGGCGCATCCGTCAGAATCCCTGTCATCTGCAGCACGATCACCACAATGCCCAACACGATCACATAGAGGGCGAACCAGTTAAGGGAAGCTTTGGCAATTACTTTCAACATGAAACGGATAGCCAGATAGCCTACCAGTGCGGCTACGACCATGCCCACGACAATAGCGGGCAGATCGCTGATGGCGGAGAGGCCGCCGGTTTTAACCACTTCGTATCCCTCGGAAAGCATGCCCGCCACGATGGCAGGTGCACTCATCATAAAGCTGAATTTGGCGGCCCGCTCCCGGTTCAGGCCTGAGGCCACACCGCCAAAGATGGTGGACCCGCTGCGGCTCACTCCCGGCAGCATACCGATCGCCTGCATGATGCCCATGGCCAGGGCCTGGAGGATGCCCAGGGGTTTATCCACCCTGCCAAGACACTCGCGGCGGCGGGCCATCCATTGGGTAAGCAGCAGCAGTAACCCGGTAAACAGGAAGCAGGCACCCAGAATGACGTTATGGACTTCATAGTAATCCAGCAGATCGTCAAAGAGGATCTTCCCCGCAAGCGCGGGAAGGGAAGCAATGAACAGCAGCAGGAGCGTTTTATTTTGAATGGGGTGGCGGAGCATATCCCACCATTCCTTCCAAAAGACAACCAGCACTGCCAGCAGGGTTCCCACATGGAGCAGGATGTTGAACAGAAGCTGATGCTCCATGCCAATCCCAAAGAGAGCCTGCAACAGGTTTAGATGACCGCTGGAGGAGATGGGCAGGAACTCAGCCAGCCCTTGGATGAAGCCCAGAAGCGCCGCAGTCAGGATGCTCATGATATCGTTCCTTTCATGGATGGATGGGATGCATGCTTCTCCAGTATACTATGTTTTCCGGGGCCTGTCACGGGGGAGATGCGGTAAGCTGCCCTCACTGTTCCTCTAGGAGAAAATGTGGTAGAATCAGGTGATCGGAAGGAGGAGAGGATCATGCGGCGGATGAAGGCGAACCATCTTGTGGCAATCGGCATCCTGTTTGTGGGCATGTTGGCCATTGCCCTGACATCCCCCCAGGTTCATCTAAAGGGCTCGGGTGCCCATGCCGAGGCTCCGGAAGGCTTACGCCCCCTCCGGCATTCCAACACACCTTCGGTCCTGTTTCTCAATGTGGGGAAGGCGGACTGCGCTCTGGTGTTTCTGGGGAAGGAAATTTGGATGATCGACACAGGTTCCAAGGCTGCGGCGGACGCCATGCTCCGCACGCTGGACACCTTCGGCGTAGAAACCCTGGCAGGGGTGTTTGTCACCCATACGGACAAGGATCATGTGGGCGGGCTCAAACCCCTGCTTAAATCCGGTGTAACGGTGGAGCATCTCTATACTCCCATGCTGCATACGGAAAAGAGCGACAAGGATCATCCTGTGTATAAGGCCGCCCAGAAATATCAGATTCCCTTTACCTGGCTTTCTGCCGGGGACAGCTTGGATGCAGGAGAAGAAGCCCGCTTTACCGTGCTGGGGCCCATTAGTTTGACGCCGGACAGCGAGAACAACAATTCCCTGGTCATGCTGCTGGACAGCCCGGACGGCACCATCCTTTTCACCGGAGATATGGAATTTCTCCAGGAGGAAGAACTGCTTCGGGCCGGAGTAATCCCCAAGGCGGATGTGCTCAAGGTCGCGCACCACGGGGAGGACGATGCCAGTTCCAGCGCCCTCATTGGCACGGTACGGCCTCAGTGGGCGGTCATCTCCACCAACAGCCAGGAGGAGCCGGATACCCCAAGCCCGAAGGTTATCAAGCTTCTGTGGGCGGTGGATGCCGGGGTTGCGGTTACCCAGGATGCGGCCTATGGGATTTTGGTTACCCTCTCCCAGGGAGTTGCTACGGCCGAAGCCGTGAGCGAGCCATGATTGCTCACCCTTCCTTCTTGCCCGCATAGGATGGTCTGGAACACACAGCCCCTATGCGGGCTTTGTATGGAGGCTGCATCCGGCCTATCCCGCCCATCAAGGAGGAATCTTTATGCAACATCAGGCCTGTGGCTGTCAGGTCTGCGGCCAGACTCGTTTCTCCTCGCATGATCCCTGTGATTGCAAACCACCCTCATCCGACTGCAGGGTTCCCAGACCCCCCAGGCCGCCCAAGTGCATTACCGGACCCAACGTGCTTCTGGACAGAATCATCTGCTCCGAACGCAAATGCTTCCCGTCCCTGTGCACACACCTAACCGTTACCGACCTGCCCTGCCGGGCTCAGGCTCCCTTTTCCCTGCTCATGGTACAGCAAAGCGGCGCCAACCCCTGGTGGATGCCGCTGGAAAATTCCGGGCCATGCTCCCGGCTGTGCATTCGGGTCTGCATTCCGGTCTGCTGCCAGATCAGGGATGCCTGTGGCTGCTTCTTCTCCGGTGCCGGCGTGGTGGAGGTGGAAACCTGCCTGTCTCCCACCTGCGCCCCATCGGAATGCTGGCGGCATACCTTGGTGATCGTTCCCTGCGTGCGGTTGTGCTCCCCGCCGGTCTGCTCCCAGGATTGCGTTTTTACTGTTCAGCTGGAGGTTTCGCTGGATCTGTATCTCATAAGGCCGGAACCCTTTCAGATAAGGGCTTCCCAGCCCGCTTGCCCGGATCTGCCGCTGTATCCCCAGCCCTGTCGGTCTACTCCATCTTGTTGGCCACAATGCCCAGAAGACCCGGACCGGTGTGGATGGCCAAAACAGGGCTGACCGGGCTGATGAACGATTCCGCGATGTTCAGTTGAGCCTTCAGCTTCTCCAGAAGCAGTTGGGCATCCTCCAAGGCATGGCCGTGGACCACGGAGAGGCTGAGCTTGGCTTGGCCAAAGTACCTCACGGCCTCCTGTACCATGGCTTCAATGGCATTCTTATAGCCGCGGGCCTTGGCCAGGGTCTCATAGACACCTTCCTTGTTGACAAAGATGACGGGTTTTATTTGCAAAATACTGCCCACCACGCCTTCCACCAAACCGATGCGGCCGCCTTTGCGGAGATACTCCAGCGTACGGATGACGAACGTGCCTAGCTGTGTGCTTCGCACCACCTGGGCTTTTTGAATGGCCTCCTCTACACCAAGGCCCTGCTGGAGGGCTTTGGCCGCAGCCAGCACCATCATGCCCAGGCCTGTGGACAGGGTGAGGGAATCCACCACGCGGATGTTCATCCGGTCCTGATAGTCTTCCGCCAGCATCCTTACCATGTGGCAGGTGCCGCTGAGACCGGAGGAAATGCTCAGATGAATCACATCCGTCACGCCCTCTGCGACAAGTTCGTCATAGAGATTGGTTACATCCTCCGGCAGGGGAAGGCTGGTTTTGGGCAGTTCCCTCTCCAGAAGCTCATAGAGCTCCTCCTGGTCGATATCAATCCGGTCCCGGTATTCCGCATTCTGGCAGGTTACCCGCAGAGAAATCATGCGGATGTGATGGGCAGCAAGCTGCTCATCGCTTAAATCACAGGATGAGTCTGTGATAATGACCGTTTTTCGTTCTAGCGCCATGCGTGTGTCCCCCTTGAGTTGGATAGAAAGAAAAGGGACGAATGGCTTCCAATTCTTCCCTTATGCCATTATACCATGGAGGAGGGGATAGTCAAACACAAATCGACTGGTAAGGACGTTGCAAGGCCGTAACCTTCCTTACAAATCCCCTGCCTTTATTGACAAACCTACCCCGTTGCATTAGTATAAACTTGTTTGAATGCAAGTATTTGCGCTATTTTTATGGGCGGAGGAAGAGAGAAGAATGAGCTTCACCGTGAACCCCGGGCGGCTATGGAAACAGGGCCGGGGGTCTTTGTTTTTCATTTGTTTGGCAGTTGGCCTTCTGCTGGCATTTGCGCTGGGAAGCACCGCCTGGGCAGAGGAGGGGCAAACCACCCTGACGGTGAGCCTGAAAGGCCTTTCCACGGATGATGGAAATGCCTGGCGCAGCCTGTCCATCAGCGGGCGTTTTGAAGTCAGCACTCCTGAGGGACAGACCTTAGGGTTGATTCGTGCCAACCCCACGCAGGAACAAAGGGAGCAAGGGGAAAGCGATATGCTGGTTTTTCCTGCCCCCGCTCCTCAGAAGCTGCGGCTTACACCGGTGATGGAGGATTTCCAGGAGGGCTTTGTCTGCCAGGGAACAATGGACGTGAGCCTAACCGCCGGGGAGAGCAACCATTTTACCGCCGTGGCCTATGCGGCCCAGGGTCTTTTTTCTGTGGAGAATATCCTGCAGGGGAGCGGGAAGCCCGCAGCCCAGGCCGAATATATGGTGCTGGATGCCCAGGGAAACATGCAGCTTAGCTTTGCTACCGACGAGCAGGGCCGGTACTTCTCGCAGCGGGCATTGCCCAATGGCGAATATCAGTTGGTCCAACTTCGTTCCAGCCAGGGGACCCTGCCCAATCAGCAGCCCCAGGCTTTTTCCGTCTCCACTTATTTCGGGGATCCAACGCAGGTTACGCAGGTTCTTGTGGTCAGCCGGCCGGTGCCCGATGTCCAGGGCCAGGTGGAACTCCAGGTGGTGAAATCACAGCCCTTTTCCCAGGAGCAGGACTCCGACACGGACACCTATTTTTCCACCATCATCCTGAGCCCGGTAATGAAGCGGTCTTCAGATCTCCCCCTGTATAACCTTGCGGTCATGTTGATCCCCACCGCCCTGCGGGACGAGCAGGGGCAGAGGATGGAGGTTCAGGGTGCGCTGATGGTGGAAAGCATTTCAGTCAGCGGGCTGACCCAGGGATACGGGGCATGGGTCCAGGGCTTGGATGCGGCAGGGCAGCCTATTGGCAAGGGCCAGGTGGCAACCCCCGGCAATCTGGCAGTCATGGACAATGGTTCGGTCGGCGCGCTGGTGACCTATATGAACCTGGCTACAGGCGAGGCAATGGTCCCCAGCGACTTTGAGCCGGGTCAGGTTCGCGCTGCGGCGCTCTATCATCCCTTTGTGGCCGCTGCCGGGGGATGGAATGCGTCCGAGGCGATGCTGTCTTCAAGCCTGCGCTATGAATACCGCTATAGCTCGCCTGATGGGAGCAGTTTGATCAGTGCCGCAGGAAGGGGCGAAGATCAGGAGATGGTCCTGCCGATCCTGGACGGTCGGGCAGTGCTGTCCTTGCGCGCATCCCACCGGCAGGATGCCCAGGGGGCGCATGAGTTGGTGTTGGCCTTGGACCAGGCTGCCGGCGACCTTCCCGAGGGGATCATGCTGGCCGCCTGCCTGACGGCCGGAGCAAGAGCGGACGAGCAGCGGATGAACGAGAACTTGATGTTGTTGCGAACCCGGGAGCAGGATATAGTGGCCTTTTCCCTGGAACAGCTGGGGGCAGGGGTTATATCTGTTCCTCTGAAGGCAGGGCAGCTTGATTCTGTGGAGATCCGCGCCTATGATCCCTCCAACCTGGCGAAAACCGCTGTGAATCCCGGCGGTGCGAGGATTGTGGCGGAGACCCATACCAGTGACGCCCTGCTGGACGCGCTGTTTTCCAAGAGACAGGGCCTGTATGCAGTGCTGCCCTGCGAATTTTCCGAAAGTATTTCTCTGACCGAGGCCATGCCCTTTACCAAGATCCTGGTGGAAGGGACCCTGTATGAAGACCTGGACCGGACCGGAACCCAATCCCGGGAGGATGCGATCCTGGCCGGTCATGGGGTGCTTCTCAAAGGCGAACAGACCCGGGTGTATTATGGAGCCATCACAGGGGAGGACGGAAGGTTTGCCATTTATGCCCAGGAGGACAGTCCGGACCGGTCGGGAACCCTGATGGCCATACTGCCTCAAGGAGCCATTTCTCCTGAAGCAGACTCTTTGGGGGTTCTGAAACACTTGGCAGCCTCACTGCCCCTGGAGGGATACGCCATCGGCTATGAAAGGCGAGGGTTGATCCAGGGGAAGGTTCTGTTGGATCATCGCACCCCCTTGGCCGGTGTGCTGCTGACGCTTCAAGGGGACGGTCAGATCTTGGGCACCGCGATCACGGATGCTGCCGGAGAATACGCTTTCTCCGGACTGCCTGCCGGGGAGTATCAGGTGACCCTGGAGCTGCCTCAGGAGCTCCATGTGGCCTGGGTCTCGCAGGAGGGCCTGATGGTCGAAAGGACCAAGGCCGCCTATGGGGTGGCTCTGGTCTATGGACAACAGGTGGTCATCAATGCGGGCGCTGTTTCCCTGGGCCGCGTAACAGGTCTGATCACCCAGCAGAACCAGGGCCTTGCGGGCTTTGCCGTGCAATTGGTCTCCCCCGGGGGAGAGATTCTGACCCAGGATACTGACAGCCATGGAGCCTTTGTCTTTGAATCGATTCCCCAAGGGACTTATACGCTTCGTTTGGAACTGCCCGCCGGTGTGGCTGTGGTGGAGGTGAATGGCGAGGGAATCAAGGTTCTATCCCTTTACGAGGAAGCGCTGGCTCTGGGCAGCGGGGAGGAATCTGCCTGGTCGATCGAACTGGGCCGTACCGCAACCCTGAAGGGACAAGTACCCCTGGTGAGCCAGGGGCAGAGTGTGATTGCAGCCTCCCTGACAGACCAGGTGAGCGGGGTGACCGATGCGCAAGGGCGCTTTGTATTGGAGGGCCTGGTGGCGGGAGATTACACCCTGTACGCGCCCCTTGCCCAAGGCAAGACTTTGGCTGACAATCAGGTCTGGAAGGTCTCCCAACAGGGAGACATGGCCTGGATGCCCTTGACGGTTGTTGCCGGAGAAGATCGGGAACTGCCGGGCATAACGCTGATGGACCTGACCAGTATTGAAGGTGTAGCCTATGTGGATGCCAATGGCGACCATCTCTATACCTTGGGCGAGCAGCTTTTAAGCGGCGTAGGTGTGGTTCTTCAGAAGAAGGAAGGCGAAGGCTGGAGCGAAGTTGCCTCTTGCCAGACGGATGAATCCGGAGCCTATGCTTTCCGGAATTTGCAGGAGGGGCTTTACCGGGTAGCCTCCATGGCCAGGACGGAGACTCTTTGCATTGTTGCGGTGGGGAATGCCGCAAATCCCCTGGGCAGCGGCGGTGTGATGGTGAGCCAGGAGCTGGCCTTGACCCAAGGCGAGTCCTTGAAACATGAGTCCGATATTGCCTTGGGAGAGCCTGCCAGCCTGCATTTTGCCGCCTTTGCGGACAGCAACGAAAACGGAACCCGCGGCGAATATGAACGACCCATCGCGGGGGTGATGGTGGAGGTGGTCGATGCCCAGGGCAAGGCGCTGGCTTCGGGCACCACCGACGGAGCAGGGGAGGCATTCATCACCGGAGTCATTCCAGGGGAAGCGGCCCTGCGAATCACATTGCCTCATGGTTACCGTTTTACGGTAAAAGGCACGGGGCAGGGGCTGGGGGTCAGCTGCGCAGCCTCGGAAGATGCCATCGCCCAATCCGATTTCATCAGCTTCGTCGCCGGACAGGTTACACAGGCGGCCGTTGCCGCCGTGCCCGTAGGTTCTTTTTCGGGCAGGGTGTGGCTGGATGAAAACAACAATGGCATCATGGACCCCCAGGAGCCTGGCGTTGGCGGGGTGCCCCTGTCACTGGAGGGAAGCAAAAGCGGAAAGACCTTTACTGTGGTTTCCGGAGAAAACGGCGAGTATCTGTTTCAGCAGCTGCCCAACGATCGATATACCCTCATTGTTCAGCTCCCCGAGGGGCTGCTCTTTGCCAGATACAGTGAGACCGGAGGCGATTTGCGCTCGGTGATCACCGTGGCAGGAAACAAGGGCAGCCGGGAATTTCCCGTCGCCGGGGCTGCGGACGTGGTGAACAAGAATGTGGGCGTCATCCCCAAGGGCACCATTAAGGGAGCAGCCTTTCTGGATCTCAATTACAACGGCCTGCGGGACGAGGGAGAACCGGGATATCCCGGGGTGATACTGGAGGTATACCGGACTGTCAAGACGGAGCCGTTGGGCCGCCTGATTACGGGTGAGGACGGCAGCTTTGCCTTTGAGAGCCTCCGGGCCGGGGAGTACCGCCTGCGGGCGATCCTGCCGGACGACGGATCAGTCTTTACGATTGTTTCCAGTGAAAACAGCACCCAGGCCAATCGCTTTGCCCAGCAAAAGGGGCGCAGGGAGGCAAGCGTTGCACCCATCACCATCGGTACGGGAGGCACCGCGGTCACCGTGGTGGGCGTTGCCCAGGGGGCAACCATCAAGGGCACGGTGTTTGCAGATGACAATTACAATGGCATCCTCCAGGACAAGGAAAAGAAACATTCCGGTGTGAGGGTGGAACTGCGGGACGAGGGAGGCGCCCTGGTGTCCGCTGCCCTGACCAATGCCAACGGTAACTATACCCTGGAAGGCATCATGCCCGGCAGATACATCCTGGCCTTCCAGCGCAAGGACAAGCATGCCTTCTCCCGCTTTCGCCCCGGGGAGAAGGGCGGAAACTGGGTGCGAAGCCTTCAGGGTGAGTTCGGCCTGACGGAACCCTTGGATATTGCCATGGGCCAAAGCATCACAGGGATCAACGCCGGCATGCTGCCTTCCTCTACACTGACCGGGATATTCTTTGATGACCTCAATGACAACGGCCTCAGGGATGAGGGGGAAATGGGCATGGAGGACGTCCGTGTCCGGCTGTATTCCCAGGATGCCGAGATTGATCTGACTGTGCCTGTACAGGCAGACGGAAGCTACTTCTTTGACGGCGTCATGCCCGGTAAGTACACCCTCACCTATCTGCTGCCGGAGTATGTGGAACCTGCCAGGAACGTCCAGGAGGGCAACACCCTGAAGGGCAGCGGCCGGGAAGTCACCAGCGAGGAGTTTTCCATCAAAAGCGGCACCCAGATCACCAGGCCCCTGGCAGGGGGTGTGCGTCTGGGTACCTTTACCGGGTATCTGTTCCACGATGTGAATGCCAATGGGGTGCAAGACGAGGGGGAGGAACGGGCTACGGGCCTTACCATCACCTTGACACCGGATAGGGCAGATCTGGAAGTAGCCAGGGTGGAAGCGGATCAGGAGGGTAATTTCGCTGTCTCTCAGCTTCGCCCCGCAAACTATCAGCTTGGGTTGAAACTGGAAGATCCCTATATTTTCAGCTCCGATATCAAGGCCACAAACATCCGGCTGGATACCGCCTCTGAGCAGAAGATGAACTGTCCCTGGGCTGCGCTGATCAGCCGGGAGCAGAACGCCATCGGCAGGGTCGCACCCGCGACCCTCAGGGGTCATGTCTGGCTGGATGAAGACCTCAGCGGGAAACAGTCTCACGAGGAAGCACTATTACCTGGACTCACCTTTGAGTTGGTGGACGAAAATCTTGGCCGGACCATCAAACAGGCGGTCTCCAAAGAAGATGGTTATGTAACCTTTGCCAGTGTCAGGCCGGGACGCTATACGGTACGTTTTGCCATTCCGGCCCAGTCCGAGCCTGCGGGCGAGGGGGATGCTTCCATGAAAGCCCAGGGCGGAATGATGGTGCAAAGCGGCATTCAAGTAGAGGAAGGGCAAACCTTTGAGAATATTCATGCCGGACTTGCATGCCGCAGCAGCATCGGTGGGGTGGTTGCGCTGGAGGAAGGCGGGCAGCGGAGCGGTATTTCCGGCATCCAGGTCACCCTCTATCAGGAGGGAAGCGACAAGCCGGTTGGCACTGCCACAACCGGAGAAGACGGCAGCTACCGCTTCGACGGTCTATGGCCAGGCAGCTATTCCCTGACCTGCGGTTGGCCACAGGGCATGATCTTTATTGAGCCTTCCGACCCCAATTATGTGGAAGGAACTTCAGTAATCGTGGAAATGGACCATGGTCAGGGCATCAGCGCGGCCTTTGCGCTGAAAATGGCTCGCAGCCTGCTAGCCCAAAACGTGCTTTTGATCCGGCCCGCCAAGTTGGGCGATCTGGCCTGGCTTGACTTGAACAAAAACGGCCTGCTGGATGCTGGTGAACCCGGTATTCCAGGCATCACCGTACAGCTTCTCTCCCAGGGCAAGGTGGCTACGGAAACCACCACCAATGCGTACGGCTACTATCTCTTTGAAAACATCTATCCCGGCGAGTATGTGCTGCAAGCCAAAGCCTATCCCCAGCTTTCCATCACCATCCCCGTACCCCAGCTTCGCATCATCAGCAGCTGCCTTACCGGTGGGGACGGAGAAGAGGCCCGCAGCGACCCCTTTGCACTGGTCAGCGGCTCCGTGAACCTGGACTTTGACCTGGGTTATGTTCTTGAGGAGGGACAGACGCTGCCTGCGGTGTTTGCGACGCCGCCTCCCAAGGACTGGACCGGCAGCTATGTGTCCGGCGGCGGGAAATAGTATTACTTCCCCTACACCTTCGGCCAATCCCCTTGGGCCGCCTCAGACCGGTTCCGATCCACCATGAGCATGGTGAGCACGGTCATGTCGTCCTTGGGGATACCGCCGCTGGCCAGCAGCGCACTGCGCAGGAGGGCATCGGCCATGCGCTGAGGCTGAATGTAGAGGCTTTCGGAGATGGTCAGTTCCATCTGCTGCTTGTCACCCAGTACATCTGCCACCCCATCGCTCATGGCGATGAGGATGTCTCCGCTGTGCATGCGGAAGCTCTGGCTGGTGGGTTCCACCTCCTCCAGCACGCCCAGAGGCAGGCTGGATCCCTCCACCTGCTTGATGTAGTTGCCTCGTACCAGCCAGGATGCACTTGCCCCCAATTTTTCACTTTCAATTTCGCCTGTCCATAGGCTCAGGTCCATCAGATCCACCGTGGCGAAACCCTCGGCATCTGCGCCGGAGAGAATCATTCCATTGACGGCGGTGATGGCCTGGCGGCGGGTGTAACCTGCCTCCAGACAGAGCAGCAGCAGTTCCAGGGTCTTGCTGCTCATCCAATGGGCATTGGGCCCGTGGCCCATGCCGTCACTGAGGAGCAGTACAAAGCGCCCCCCGGGGAATTGCTTGGCAGCGATGGCATCACCGCAGATACGCCCCTCCTCCCACGGGCTTTGCTGGCCCGCGCAGAGGCTGGCAACCCCTACCTCCACGCTGTAGAGGGGAAGCTCCTCCAGCTCCGTGCGGTTTTTTACGGTACGCACAATTCCCAGAGACAGCCCCTCAGATTGTTGCAGATGACGCAGCAGCTTGTGGGGCTGTTTTCCAAGAGGCGCCAGGGCATCGGTTTCAATGGCGGCTTGCAAATGCCCATCCACCCGCCGGGCATAGCACAGCGAACCGGGATAGCTTAAATCCCGCATGGCTTTGTTGATTTGATAGGCTGCCTGCATATCCCCCAGGGTTTCGCCTCCCGTAAGAGCGCGGATCTCTGCGATGGCGTCGGCCATCGCGGTAAGATGAGTGACGGTCATGGCCCGTTCAAAGCGGGCTTTGGCTTGGGAGGCCAGGGCGGCATGGCGGGCCTGAAGAAGCTGGCCCATGGCGCCGGGCACAGCTTCCGGGCGGATGCAGGGGCAATCCCCCAGGTTGGGATAGTCCGCCATGGGAGACTCTCCCATGACGACCTGGCTGACCATGTTGTCGAGCAGCTCACGGGTCTGGGGGTGGTTCCGGCCAAAGCACATCTCTCTTTCCGGGCATCCGGCGCATAGATAGGGCGCCAGATCCTGGCCGGTGAGGGGCGGCGTTTCCTGGCCGGCAACCAAAGGCAGCGCATCGGACATAGCACGCATCGCGCTTTCCCAGCGGAGCAGACGTTGCTGCACAAACAGCCCCTCCATTCCCCGGCCTGTGGGCACTGCGGCAAGGCCAGAGGTCCGAAGCCTTTCGATAGGCCTCTCGCTGACCAGAAGGAACAGGAGGCAGCCCACCAGAGCAGTCAGATGGGGCAAGGCAGGGTCGGCAAAAGAGGTGAGGGAAAAGGCCACCATATGCCCGCCCAGGGCCGACAGGGCACTGAGCCAACGCTTTTTGCCACTGGGGACCAGCCCGGCTGCCAGACCCGCCAGGGCCATGTGCAGAGCCAGGCGGCTGTCATGGCCGCACAGGGCCAGGCCCGCGCCGCATAGCAGTCCACCAGCCGCTCCGCTGGCTCCCCCCAGAGCATAGGCACACACCAGGGTGGACAGCAGGGCTGCCGCCTGACCCAAGTTGACGGTCCAAACCCGCAGGTATCCCAGCCCCGAGATGATGGCCAAGGCCAGGAGGATTGCAAATGCCTTTTCCTGAAAGGAGAGAATGGGCCGCGAATCCCGCAGGAGGACGGCGCCCCGTTGAAAGGCAAGGGTGAGCCCCATACATAGGGGAACGGCAGCGCAGGCCAGCAGGGAGGAGAGGACATTTCCCGTAACCATGACCGACACCGCCCGGGGCAGCATGGACAGGCCTGCCATGGCCACAAGGCTGGGAAGGGTTTTGGGGCGATAAAACAACAGTACTGCCCACAGGCCCATGCAGCCCGCATACTGCCAAATGTCCAGGGTTGTACCGCCGATCAAACGAAAGAGAAAGGAAGCTGCCAGGCCTGCCAACGGGTACAGGGCCTGTGTACCCCGGGTGGGGACCGCCAGGAGAAGGGCTGCCGCGCAGGGGGAGGGGATCCCCAGCCAGTTTACAAAGGGCAGCAGAAAAGCCCCAAGGGACAATCGTATCCAGGGGCCCGCTTCTTGGAGAAAGGCCCCTGCCGCTTCCCATAACCTGCGGAGAGTCGATGGCCGGTATTCGATTTTTTTGGGGATGGTTTGTGTTACTCCCGGTTCCGTGCTGATATGCATAGGCCGCCCCCCATATCATAGCATCCAAACCAGTATACCATCAGGGTTTTGGAAACGATGTCGGATGAAAGCGCGAAGGATGGGGAAAACTCTGCCATTGATGGGAGAAAGGTCCCTTGGACTGTCAGCGGCTTGCACCCAGGCCCGTAAACCGCTATAATAGGACCGTTGGGAAGGGGCGGATGTTGTGAAGAAACGGTTCCTATGCTTGGGGTTATGCCTGTGCCTGTGCCTGTGTACGGCCTGCGGGAGTGGGGCGCAAGGCAGACAGCGCCCGATGAACAAGTATTCCATGTTTTTTTTCGATACCTTCGACACCATGGTCACCATTTTGGGTTATGCCGAGGATCAGGTGATCTTTGACAGGGTGACGGGTGAGGCCAAGGCGGAGTTTGAGAAGTTTCATAAACTTTTTGACGGATATCATGAGTATGAAGGCATCCAGAATATCTATACCCTCAACCGGGATGCCGCCAGGACTCCCGTGAAGGTAGGCCCTGAACTTTGGGACCTGCTGACCTTTGCCAGGGAATGGCAGCCCAGGCTGATGGGATCCACCAACATTGCCATGGGCTCGGTGCTGCGCCTGTGGCATGATTGTCGGGAAGCGGTAGAAGCGGGCAATCCTCCCTCTCTGCCAGACCCGGAAGCGCTGAAGGAGGCGGCCCTGCACTGCAATTTTGAGGATGTGGTGATGGACGAGGCCAACCGGACGGTGTTCTTCAGGGATCCGCTGCTGAAGCTGGACGTGGGCGCAGTGGCAAAGGGCTTTGCCACGGAGCGGGTGGCCCAGATGATGCTGGCCTCAGACATGCCCAGCTTTATCATCAATGCCGGGGGCAATGTGAGGGCCGGCCAAGCGCCTGGGGCCGGACGCGTTCATTGGGGCGTAGGGTTGCAGGACCCTGAGGCTGCCCAGGATCCCACGGCACAGAATCAATCGATGGATGTGCTGTTCCTGGAAAACCTCTCTGTGGTCACCAGCGGCGACTATGAGCGTTTTTTTGTGCTGGACGGCGTTCGCTATCATCACATCATTTCTCCGGACACCCTCATGCCCACCACGGAGTTTCATGCGGTCACCGTGGTGTGCCAGGATGGTAGTCAGGCAGACCTTCTTTCCACAGCCCTTTTTGTGCTTCCCTATGAACAGGGCCGGGCTTTGGCGGAAAGCCTGGGTGTGGAAGTCCTGTGGGTCCGGGGCGAGGGAGAGAAGCGGGAGGTGCTGATGACCGAGGGAATGAAGGCCTTTTCCAAAAATCAGGGAGCTGCCAATCCCGACCAGTAGACGATCCCTGGATGCATAACAAACTGAATCCCTCCGCATGCTGAAACGGCATGGGGAGGGATTTTTCATGAATCGAAGGACCTGGACAGGGTGGGTTCTGTTGGGAACGCTGGTGTTGGCAGCTGCGGGAGCGCTGGCGCTGGTGAACGCCCTGACGGGGGAGCACTCCGCAGAGACGCCATTGGCCCTGGCCCGGGCAGATATGATGGTGTTGTTTCCTGACGCGGATCCGAACGGAAATGGCTTTGAGGCCATTGCCTTGCCCGAGGGAAGCGTTTTAAATTATGCCTGCCAGGTTCGCAAGGGCGAAACACTGCTGGGCTATGGGGTGGCCACCACCCTTCAGGGGTATGCCGGGCCGGTGCAGGTAACGGCAGGCTTTACACCGGACCGAAAGCTGCGTGGCATAATGGTAGGAGGCGACGCCTTCGCGGAAACCGAGGGCCTCGGGTCCCAGGCAAAGGACGAGAGCTTTCGAGACCAGTTCAGGGACAAGATGCCGCCCCTTCGTCTTGGGCAGGAGATCCAGGCCATCTCCGGGGCCACCATCACCAGCCGGGCAGTGGTCAACGGAGTCAATCAGGCGGCGGAGGCCCTTTGGCAAATTGTTGGCACTCCCCAGGCCGCTCAATCCTCTCAAACAGCCGGCGCCAGTGTGATGGGCTACGCCGGCCCGGTACTGGTTCAAATCGCCCTGGACGAAGCGGGCACCATTACCGCACTTCAGGTGGGCAAGGCCCGGTTCTTGGAGACGGAAGGCGTTGGCTCCCAGGTGAAGGAACTGGCCTTCACCAGCAAATTCATCGGCAAGAAGCCCCCCCTGGCTCTGGGGACGGACATCGATGCCATCTCAGGAGCGACCCTCAGCAGCCAGGCAGTGGTGGATGCCGTGAACGCTGCCATGGCATTTCTCAACGAATAATCGCATGATGACCGGCGGCCTGGGCCACGCTACCCCTTCACCGCACCAATGGAAATTCCTTTGATGAAATGCCGCTGAAAACAAAGAAAGAAAAGGATCATCGGTACTGCGGAAAGGGTAGCGCCCGCCATCTGGGGTCCGACGGTGGAAACGCCGTCGGCCAAGCCAATCAGGTAACTCAGCGCCAGGGGAATCGTCCGGTTCGCTTTGCTGGTAAGCATAATGTTTTGCCAGATAAAATCGTTCCAGCTGCTGATAAAGGTGAAGATCGCAAGCGCCGCGAACACGGGTCTTGACAAGGGCACAATGATTTTGGTGAAGATACAGATTTCACCGCAGCCGTCAATGACGGCAGCTTCCATCATTTCATCCATGATGGAGACCATGTATTGCTTGCATAGAAATATCCCATAGGCCGCGTTCACACTGGTCAGTACCACGCCCATGGGCTTATTCACCAGGCTTAGGGAGTTGGCGATGATAAAGTTGGGAACCATTAACAGTTGCCTTGGCAACATCATGGTGATCATCATCAGGGCAAACAGAAACCGCTTGCCTGAAAACTTCTTTTTGGCGAATACATAGCCGCCCAGGGCAGAGATGAATACGGTGATCAAAACCGTCATGCCTGTGATGAAAAGGCTGACTCTAAACGCTTTGAACATATCCACCTTCTGAAAGACCGTGAAGTAGTTGTTGAAACTCAGATTGGTAAAGGGGTTCATATCCATGGGCACCATAAAAAACGCCATGCTGGGTTTAAAACTGCCTGTTATCATCAAGTAAAGCGGGAGCAGGCTTATGGCCATCATCACCATCAATAGTACAAGTGATACCGTCCATCCTCTTTTGCGCTGTTTCATCCGGCTTTACTCCTTCAATACTGTTCACTGGAGTTTGTCACCTGGTACTGGAAGAATACCAGTACTGCGATGATCGCAAACAATACGATTCCCATGGCGGATGCATATCCGTATCGGCCAAACTCAAATGCATTCCGATACACCATGTACAGGATGGTTGTTGTTTTGTAATTGGGTCCGCCTCCCGTAAGGAGATAGGGTACGACAAAGACCTGAAGATTGGCGATCGTTGCTGTAATGGCTACAAATGCAAGCGTGGGCCGAATCAGCGGCAGCGTGACGGAAAAGAATTGTTTTGCCCGCGTAGCGCCCTCCAACTCGGCCACCTCATAATAATCTCTGGGAATACTGTCCATGGCCGCTGAGAACAGGACAATGGGCTGAGATATGGAAAAGGTCATCACCAGTACCGACACCAGAGGGATCACCAGCGTATCCTTGCCAAACCAATCCAGCCGCGGCAAACCCAGCAGATCCGATATCGAAGCACACAGGCCGTACGCCGGATTGAACATAAATTTCCAGGCGATTGCCAATGCAACCTGGCTGACGATTGATGTGACATAGAACACCAACTTCGCAGAGTGCTGCAGCAGTTTGCATCTGTCCTGCACAACCCTGGCGATCCAAAGCGAAACCACAATGGTCCCGGGAATGATGATGACGCACATTTTTAGTGTCACATGGATGGCATTGAGAAACATCTTGTCATGAAATAGTTCGGTAAAATTTGTCAGTCCCACAAAACTTCTGGCTTTATAAGTCACATTAAAAAGCGACATCACAATGCCGTACACAAACGGGTAAATGGTAAACACGACGAGAAAAGCCAGCCAGGGTAGCAGAAACAGGTAGCAGATGATATTGCTTTTCGTTTTTTTCATCTGTCTGCCCATCAAGGGAAGTAACAATCTTTCATCCTCCTTTTCGTCAAGGGAAGCGGATAAGAGGATCGTCTCTTATCCGCTTCCCATCCCTTTTTGTTATCCCTACCTGGCGGATAGGATTTTATCGACATTCGCTTTAAAGGAATCCATTGCTTCCTGCGGCATTTTGGTTCCGGCATACACTGCTTGCATCTCCGGATAGAAGCATGTTCTTACCTGCGGCCAGTATTCTTCCAAAATACCAAAGGAGGAGTTGCTGTATTTTCCTGACCACTCGGCGCGAAGGGCGACTTCCCGTGCAATCAGTTCGTCCTCATTCTCATACTGGAGCCCAATATTCCGAACGGGCGTGTAGGTTGGAGTGTAATTCCAGATGGCCAGTGCCATTTCCGGAGTATCCATAAATGTCTTCACAAATGCTTTGGCAGCGGCAATGGTGTCCGCATCCCCGCTATTGGTGAATACGGCAAAGCAGTTGGCTCCCCAGGATGCGCTGTTCATGCCCGGTTTCCCGTCAACGGTTGGCACCGCATAGTCGCAGATCTCGGCTACACGGGGAATCAAACCGTCCTGATGGTTTTGTTTCATCTGAATCATGGTATTGGCAGCAGGGGAGTTGAAACACAGCACCGCTTTTTCGCTGAGAAAGAATGTTGTATCAGCTTCAAGGCTTCCTGCGCCGGGAACACAATATCCATTGTCATTGATTTTCTTGAGCATGTCCACGATGGCTACACATTCCGGGCTGTTGGCAAGGCACTGTGTCCCGTCCTCGCTGATGATCTGGCCGCTGTTGCACAACATCAATGTATACATGATGTCATCGCTGGTTTGTGATCCCGCGTACAGCGTAGTACCATAGATCCCTCTGTCTTTTCCTGCGATGGCTGCAGCTTCGATGAAGTTGTAGAGGTCTTCAAACGTCCAGCTTTCGCGGTCTTCCGGGAGCATGTCATAGACCCCTAGTTCCTTGGCCAGTGTTACATTGACAGACAGGGCGGAGCAGGCGATGGTGGTGGCTGGTACCAGGTAATGCTTTCCCTCCATCTTGCCGATGGAAAGCACCGCATCATACCAGTCGTCAAATCCTGCAATCACATCGGATACGTCTTCCACAAGCCCTGTGGACGGCAGCTTCGCCGTGCGGGCCGTTCCATCCAGAAAAACATCCGGAGTAGTGCCCGTACTCATGGCGATTTCGAGCTTCTCTGTGACACCCTCCCACGTAAGCATCTGATAGTCCACCTCAATGCCTGGGTAGAGTTCGGCAAATTTTGGCAGGAGGATCTCGTCCATATCCTTTTCCATGGTGTTGGTGAGCGGCGTGAACCATACGGTGATGGAAGCCTTAAGTTCCTTGTCTGTCGCAAGGGCAGGTGAACCAATCGATAAGAACACCGTCAGCGACAGGATCAATGCCAGCATTTTTCGCATCATGCGATACCTCCTTTGTTTTGCAGCAAATGGCAACAGCAATTCAACTGATGGGTGTATACGTACATTCCATCATCCTTTCTTCAATTGTAGTGATGGATTAAACAACAACTTTATTATATGGAATAAGTTGTCAGTTGTCAAATGAAAAGAAACGTGAAAAATGGCGCAATGAATCATCCACGTAAATGGATGGGTACAAACAAAGGCCAAGCAGCGCTTGACCTTTGTTTGTGATCCCCTGTTCCTTATTCGCTTATCAGGTAGGCGGCCACCGCATCAGGGCAGTTCACATTCCCCACAAACATCAATACATCCCGCTCCTCTAAAACAGCATAAGGCCCGGGAGAGAGAATGATCCGGTCACCCCGGCGTATGGCGATCACCGTAGCGCCTGTTTGCTGCCAAAACTTGAGTTCCTGAAGGTTCTTGCCAATCCGTGGGCAGCCTTCCGGGACTCTGGCTTCATAATTTGGGAAAGGGGTGGTGGCGGAAAACCGCTCGTTGATTCGGACAATCGAACCTGCCACATCGGCAATCTGCCTGTTCAAATCCGCCTGCTTCTGAAGCAATTGCTGCAGCTCATTTTGCCATGAACGAATGCTGTTCTGCGATCCAAACCTTTCCACATATTGGCGTGCCTTTTCGCAGGATAGGATCACAGCGCCGCTGTTGTGTCGAATCGCAACAATCTCCATATCCGAAAGAAGTTTCATGGCCCGACGGATCGTTTCCGGTGATACGCCATATTCCGAGGCCATAATAGATCGGCCGTATATCTTCGTGTTTTCTTTCAGATCGCCTCTGGCAATACGCAGAGCAATGTCCAGCGCAATTTGAGAATAGACGGGAACCACCAGGGAAGTTGACATATCACCGCATCCTTACCGGACATTTTTTTACTGATACCAAATCCTTACCCTTCCACAGTGCCCAGGAACTCCCAGTCCTTCCCAAACCGTGCCATCACGGCGGGAGCGCCCACCCTGAGGGTTCCATAATCGGACTCATTGATGGAGCGGGCGGGGGCTTCCGTCACCATGCGGGCTGCGTCCTCAGGGGCGATGCCAAAGGCAATCAGGTTCTGCATGGCCCGGATCATGGTCAGTGTGCTTCCGGCCAAAGTGCCGTCCTTCAACCGGGCGGCCCCATCCTTGACGAATACTTCCTGCCCGCCCAGCTGATACTGCCCTTCTGGCATTCCGGCAGCTTCCATGGCGTCGGTGATGGCCACAGCCAGGGTCGGGCCTTTGGAGCGGACCAGCAGCCGTATCACATCCGGGTGCAGGTGAATGCCATCGCAGATGAATTGGCACGCAATGCGGGAATCCACCAGGGCTGCGCCTGGTACACCGGGGGCACGGTGATTCAAAGGAGTCTGAGCGTTGAAGGTATGGGTGATTTGGCTGGCTCCGCGATCCGCTGCCTCATGTACCTGTTCCGCAGTGCAATCCGTATGGCCGAGACTCACGATGATGCCCTTATCAACCAGGGTTGCGATGAAATCCATCACCCCAGGGAGTTCCGGTGCCAGGGTGATCATCCGCACCACACTCTCATAGGGGCCCACAAACCGCTTCCAGTTCTCCTGGGTAGGCATCACAAAAAATTCCTTACGCTGCGCCCCGGCCCTGCTTGCTTGCAGGAAGGGTGCTTCCATATGTGCTCCCAGTACCACCGCACCGCCCGGTTCCGGGGTTTGCATCACCGCGTAAATTCCAGCCAGGGCCTTTTGGGTATCCTCAGGGCTGGCACTCATGGTGGTGGGAAGGAAGGCTGCCACACCCATCTTGCGCAGTTCCCGGCTCATGTGCCGCACTGCGTCCTCCCCTTCCATGGTGTCGCGCCCCATAAAGGCATGGATGTGGACGTCCACCATGCCTGGAAGGAGGTAATCTCCCCCCAGGTCGCATAGGGTCTCACAGACGGCGGACTGCTGTGCGGCCAGGGTGGAGTCCTGGATGGCGGCAATCTCCCCATGGGCTGTTACCAGGGTGGTTTGAGGCATGAAGGTCTCCCCCAGCAGTGCGGTGGCATTGGTAATCCTCATGAAGCTCCTTCCTTTCCTCTCCTCACTGAAGCTTAAAGGCAGTGTAAATTTCCTGCATGGTGGTTTCCGTTTCGCCAATGTCCTGGATAAACTCCGCACCGGCAAGCAGGTCGCTGGGCACGTATACCACCGGATTGTTCAGGTACTCTTCAGGCAAAAAGTCGTTGGCAGCTTTGTTCACGTTCATGTAGGTCTGGGTCAGGGCGTTGTGGGCGGCCACCTCCGGGCGCATCAGGTAATCCAGGAACAGATGGGCGTTGTCCACATTGGCCGACTTGGCGGAAAGCACCAGGCCGTCGATGCCAAAGCCAAGTCCTTCCTTGGGATAGACCACCTTCAAATCCGGACGCTCCAAAAGGGTGTAATACACCTGGGGGGTAAACATATAGGCTACGGACACTTCTCCGTTGATGATAGAGGTGTAGGGGGTGTTGTAGTCAAAGACCCGGATGTTCGCAAACAGAGGCATCAGCTTTTCCTTGGCCTGGGCCAGCACCTGGGGGTCTGTCTCATTAAAGCTTTTGCCCATGGTTTTCAGGGTGATGCCCAGCACATTGCGGGCATCGTCAATCATGACGATGCTGTCCTCAAGGGCCGGGTTCCACAGATCCTCATAGCCGGTGATTTCCACATCCACCTTCGCAGGATCATACACAATCAGGGGCGTTCCTGCCATGTAAGGGATCACGTACTCATTGGCAGGATCATAATATTGGCTCAGGAAGGCCGGGTCCAGATTTCCGTAATTGGGAAGCTTGTTCTTGTCAAGCGGCTGGAGCAGCCCGGCTTTTTGCATAATCTGCAAGGCATAGTCGCTGGCCAGCACCAGGTCGTAGCCTTCACCTCCGCTTTGGCTCATTTTAAGCATCATGTCGTCATTGGTCTCGGCGGGGGAATAGACCACGTCAATGCCGGTCTCTGCCTCGAAATTTGCGATCACTTCATCGTCGATGTAGGTTTCCCAGGTAAAGAGGTTGAGCATCTTGCTACCCTCGGCTAGGGAGACGCCGGGGAGCAAAAGCAAGGCAACAAGCAAGGCAACAATTTTTTTCATGGGTGATTCTCCTTTCCAATTTGGGATTCCTATGGATTTCCATGGGTCTTTTCATCCTTGGGCGGCAGCGGCAGGGAGGGCATCATGCGCGTTTGGCAGCCTTGCGCCGATTCCTGGCCTCCTTTATGGCGCTCAGATACTGACTCAGGGCAATGGCCAGGAAGGCAACGGCGATCATCACGCTGCAAAGTGCGTTGATCTGGGGGGATACGCCAACCTTTACGCTGGAATACACCTTGATGGGCAAGGTCACGGAGCTGGGGCCGTACACGAAGAAGCTGATGATGAAATCATCCAGGGACATGGCCATGGCCAGGAACGCGCCGGAAATGATGGCGGGCCGCACCAGGGGCATTGTGATGTCCGTCAGCACCCGCCTGGGCGTGGCCCCCAGGTCCCGGGCTGCGTCAAAGAGGGCCGGATCCATCCCCGCCAGCATGCTCTTCACGGTCAGAAAGATGTAGGGGATGCAGAAGGTGGTATGGGCAAGCACCAGGGTCAGTTCTCCAAAGGGGAGGCCCACCCCGTAGAACACTGCCATAAAAGCCATTCCCAGGATGATTTCCGGAATCATGATGGGCAAGGATACCAGGGTTTCCATGATGCCTTCACTCCGGGAACGCCTGGACTCCGGCAGCAGGCTGCGCTGTGTCATGCCGATGGCACCCAGTGTGCCGATCACCACGGAGATCAGGGTGGACCAAAAGGCCACCTTGGCGCTCATCCACAGGGCGGCCCCGTAGCCCCGGGTGCCGGAAAACAGATCCCGGTACCACCTGGTGGTAAAGCCCAGGAATTCCACCGGGTTGCGGCCTGTGTTTGCATTGAAGGAATAGGCTACCACCGTGACGATGGGCAGATACAGCACCAGCAGTACCAATGCCATAAAAAGGATCGATAGGAAGGAATGCCGCTTCATGCTCTTCCCCCCTAAAACAGGCTCATGTCGTTTGTGCCGCCCAATTTGCGGTACACCACGATCACGGCGGAGGTTACGGCCAGCAGCAATACGCTCAGCGCTGCAGCCAGGGGGATGTTCCGGCTGCCAATCAGCTTCTGAATCAGCCCGCCTGCCAGCACATTCTTGCTGCCTCCCAGCAGATCGCTCAGAAAGAACAACCCCATGGAGGGAATGAACACCAGCACGCAGCCTGCCAGCAGCCCGGGCAGGGTCAAGGGCACGGTAATGGTCAAAAAGGCGGTAAAGGGTTTCGCCCCCAGGTCCCTGGCAGCCTCCACCACGGAAAAGTTCAGCTTTTCCACCGTGGTGAAGGTGGGCAAAATCATAAACGGGATCAAGGCATACACCATGCCCAGCAACACCGCTCCCTGGGTGTTGAGGAGCTTGAGGGGTTCGTCGGTGAGGCCCAGGGCGATGAACAGGTTGTTAAGAGGGCCGTTGGCAATCAGCAAAATACGCCAGCCGTATATGCGAATCAGGGCATTGGTCCAAAAGGGTACGATCACAAGAAGCATCACCAGGGTGCGGGCCTTGGGTTTCAGCCTGGCCATGAAATAGCCGAAGGGATATCCCACCACAATGCAGATGGCGGTGGTCTGGAAGGCCAAAACCAGGCTGTTGAACAGTACACGCAGATACTGGGGGTCAAAGAGCCTGGCATAGTTCTGGAGGGTTACCTCACCGGTGGCACCCAGGGTCTCCCCGGGGGTGAGAAAACTGAGCGTCACTACATACAGCAAGGACACAAACACGAAGGCCAGGGTCCACAGATACATCGGCAGCTTCAGTAACCGCAGGAAGGCAAGATCACGCTTTTGGTGGTCCATATCACTCACCTTCCCCAAGGTCAGGCGCGGAGGGGTCATTCGGCACCAGGGGCGCATGGCGGATATCCCAGCCCACGGATACGGTTTCTCCGATGGGGTAGGCGTCCAGCTCTGCGGCCTGGGACATCGCGGTAAGGGTCAGTTCCTCCGACAGGGCAATACGGGTGTGCTGCAGGCCCCCGGCGTACTCTTTGCTGAGGATGCGGCCTGTGAGGGACATATCAAACTGGCTGTTATAGCCATACAGCACCCGCTGCGGCCGCAGGCAAAGAATCAGCTCCTCCCCCTGGGCAATGGGGAAGCGGCTGTCGGAAAGGGCGGGGACCAGGACGCCCTTCACGTTCAGGGTAAGGCGGTTCTCTTCGCCAAGGGCTTCCACCCGGCCTTTCAGCAGGTTGCTCTGTCCCACAAACCCGGCAACAAACACGGTTTCCGGATGTTCATACACCTGCTCGGGGGTGCCGATCTGCTCGATGCGCCCATCCTGCATGATGACCACCCGGGTGGACATGTTCAAGGCTTCTTCCTGGTCGTGGGTAATGTAGAGGAAGGTGATGCCCAGCTGCTGTTGAAGCCTTTTGAGCTCCTGCTGCATTTGCTGGCGCAGCTTCAGGTCCAGTGCACCCAAAGGCTCATCCAGCAGCAGAATCTTGGGCTTAAGCACCAGCGCCCGGGCGATGGCCACCCGCTGCCGCTGGCCGCCGGAGAGTTGGGTGGGCATCCGGCGTTCATACCCCTGGAGCCGCACCAGGGACAGGGCCTCATGCACCAGTTCTTTCTGACGGGCTTTGGGTACATGCCGAAGCTTGAGGCCATAGGCGATGTTTTGGAATACATTCATGTGGGGGAACAGTGCATAGTTCTGAAAAACGGTATTCACCCCGCGCTGCTCCGGCGGCAGGGAGGTCACATCCTGGTTTTCCAGGTATACCTTGCCGCTGCTGGGACGCTCCAGCCCCGCGATAATCCGAATGGTAGTGGTCTTGCCACAGCCGCTGGGGCCTAAAAGGGTCAAAAATTCACCGGCAAAGATGTCCAAATCCATGTTGCGAAGCACCTCGCCCTGGCCATAATCCTTGGACAGGCCGGACAGGCGAAGGATGGGGTTTGCCGTGTCTTGCGTACTCACGTTTTCTCTCCTTTGGATGCGCTATGGGAATTGCCGGGAATCATGCTCCGCTGCCCAGGTTTCAGGGTTGGGCCTGTTGGGCTTGGCACAGGGCAGTGAGCAGTGAATGGATGCTGGGCCAAAGGGAGCGGTTCACGGAGTAAATCACCTGGCAACCTTCCCGCTGAGCATTGACCAGGCCCGCGTCCACCAACAGGCGCATGTGGTAGCTGATGGTGGGCTGGGTACAGCAAAAGGACTTGTTGATTTCGCAGGCATTCATATCCGCCTTGGATAGCATGAGCAGAATCTGCAGCCGCGTTTCATCGCACAGCGTTTTAAGGATGGGGATGGCGGCTTTGCAACAGTCCATACGATGCTCCTAATAAGAGAATTCAATATAGAACAGTCTCTATATTGTTCCTCCTTATTGTAAGCCTGTCATAGATGATTGTCAATATTGCCGGTGAAGAAATGAGAAACAACAGCCTGCAAAGCGCTCCATGTGCGCTGTATGGAGGAAGCCGCACAGGCTGACTTCCTACAGCAATGTAAAATGGGGGCTCTCAAAAACTGATTTCATTTGACACAGACAGAAAGGGTGTCCGGCGGGGTCAATCAGAACCTTCCAATCTTCAGAAAACTGCTCCTGCGCGATGGTTGCTCCGCATTGGAGTGCATATTGAACCGACTGGTTCAAGTCTTTCACAGCAAAGTCAAGATGCGCCATCTGTTGCTGAGCCTGCGGTTTTTGCGGCCATACGGGCGGCTCATATTCGGGGTTTCGCTGAAATGTAATGCAGGGATATGCCCCCTGGTTTGTTCCCGGAGCGCCCACGCATACATAATCTTCGTCACGGAACGGTATCTCCCACTCAAGCAGCGCCGCATAAAATTCTGCCAGTTCATTCGGGTCTTTGCAATCCAATGTAAAAGCGTACATTTTGATTTTCCGTCCATCACCTGTCACACGAACACCTCCCAATCAGGTAAGAAAGAGCAACGACCAATGTCTTGTGAATTTTCCATTTCATTGATGCAAAAAGCCCCTGCTATGGAAAGCGGGGGCAAGCAATACGGCACTATTTTTCGTCATCTTCAAAGGGGAGGGGAATATGGTTGGTGCCATCGTCCCACAGCTTATCCAGGCGGTAGAACTCCCTCTCCTCCGTATGGAAAAGATGCACCAGTATGGAGCCGTAATCCAGCACGATCCATCGCCCTTCCTGATACCCTTCCTTGCGCAGCGGATGGATGTGAAGCTCAGCCAGACGGTCCTCCACTTGGTCGGCCAGGGTTCTCACCTGTATGGCGCTGCGGCCGCTGGCAATCACCATGCAGTCGGTGATTACCGTCAGGGCGGAAACGTCCAGGGCTACGATCTGCTGGGCTTTCTTTTCATACAGGAGGGTAGCGATGCGGGAGATCAGTTCATTCATGGGCTTCGCTCCTTTTGCTTTCTTGGGGTGTCAGACGGGCCAGCCAGTCCGCCACCCTTTGGGTGCTGGGGTGAAGGGCGGTCTTTTGGGTTGTTACATATTCCATGGTGGATTGGAGCATGCGGTTCATCCCAGCCACCAGGTCCTCCCGGGCCAGGGCCCGCACCTCCAGCAAGGCGGGGTACAGGGTGCGGGAGGGCTCGATTTTATCCGCCAGATAAAGGATCATGTCCAAGGGTAGCATACCCACTTTGCCCACGGTGTGACACCCGATGGCTGAGAGAATGTTGGGGTCATCAATGCCGTATCGGGTTTTGGTCAATTCTGCGCCCACAGGGCCGTGGAGCAGGCTCTGGCTTGCCAGGGTCTCCTCGTCCAGGAGTAAATGCTGCTCCTGGGCAATTCTTTTCAATTCCAGTAGGGGAAGGCATTTGGCACAGTCATGAAGCAGGCCTGCCAGCGCGGCTGCATCCGGATCCTCCCCATGGATCTGGGCCAGTTCTCGGGCGGTATGGGCCACCAGCAGGGAGTGTAGAAGACGCTTGTCGCTCAGCGCCGACCGAAGGGTGGGATAGAAGGAGGCAGCGCGGGGCGGGGAAGCCGGCACACCGTAGAGGCCCATGATCCGGATGTATTCCATCACCTGGGGCATCAGGCCGTTGGGCTCCAGACCCTGGGAGAGGGACTGGCGAATATCGGTGGAGGAGATGTCCATGGGAGCAAGGGAGAGAAAGGTAAAGCGCGCCCCCCGGACCTCCAGTTCCTGGCGCATAGAAGGGATAGCCGCATTGTCGCTCAGGCGCCGGCTTACCAGAAAATGGCACAGGGCAAAGACTTCATCGGGTTGATGCCAGTTGGGCAGATCCAGCAGGGTGTCCTCTCCGATGATGTAAAACAGCTCGGCGAAGGGAAATTGCTTTTTCAGCAGGAGCAAGGTATCCAGGGTATAAATCGTGCCGCTCCGGTCCAGCTCGATCCGGGAAGCGGTAAACAGGGGCTTGCCGATGAGGGCAAGCCGGGTCATTTCAAAACGATCCTCTGCCGGTGCAAGGCCCTCTTTCTTATGGGGAGGGTTGCCTGTTGGCAGGAACAGGACACGAGTGAGGCGGCCCTCCTTCAGGGCCGACACCGCCAGATCCAGATGCCGGCTGTGGATGGGGTTGAAGCTGCCGCCCATGATGCCGATACGCTCTTTGGGCGGAGTCTCCTCCCTCTTGATCTCCACAGGGTCTTTGGACAAGGGGTGATGCCTCCTTCGCATTTGAATCAATCCATTATACTAAAAAAATACCAAAAGGGGAAGTCTTTGGAGGGATGGATTCCCAGCTTGGGCCGCATGGAGGGAGGGAAGGTTCACCATGGAGCAATATCGACAAAAAACACCCCTGGCTACCGCTATGGACCGGCTGCTGCTGCGGCTGGCGGTGGTAGGTTTGGGGGTGGGATGGTTTCTGTTTTTGTGGGGTGTTACCTTGCCGGCCTTTACGGCGGGCTTTGCCTTTGGCTGCCTGTTATGGTTGTCCCTGAGGCGTTTTGAGGCCATGTCCATTCAAAAGAAAGAAAAGCAGCTTCGCAGGGTCATCGGCGGCGAGCTGGCGCTGGACAGGCTTTTGCTGATGCCCTCCCGTCACGCAGCTTTTCAGGCAGCCATGTGGCTGCTGCCCAAGGTTCCCCTGGAAATGCAAAAGACCACGGAAAGCGGCGTCCTGTGCAAGTACAAGGGTGAGACGGCGCTGGTGCAGCTTATTGCCCAGCACAAGAGCATCCCTGTGACGGTGCAGCAGATCATTGATGTGCATAAGGAGTGCAAAGCTCACAAGGTATCCCGCTGTGTGATCTGCCTGACCGCTCCATTAAGCCGGGAAGGAATGGCATACATTGAGAAGGCGAAGCCTGAGATGAAGGTTGTCCCCAGGGAGGAGTTGATCCGCTTGGCGGGGCATGCCTTTCCCGCCACGGATGAGGAGCTCAGCGGCATGGCAAAGAGTGGACAGCGGCATACGGGCTGGAGGCGGTGGGTGGAACTGGTGCTCTCCCCTGACCGGGCCAAGGGATATTTTGTCTATGGTCTTGGCCTGGCGATGCTGTCCTTGATTACGGGGCTGTGGTATTACTCCCTTCCCGCGGTCATCTGTCTGGCTCTGTGCGTGCTCAGCCGGTGGTATCGGCCCAAGGACAAAAAGGAGAGCTTCTGGTGAGGCTATCGTATGCTTTCCCGCATCAACTTTCCCACGGCTTGGACAAAGAGGTCCACCTCTTCCTCCGTGTTGTAGATGCCCACGCTGGCACGGCAAGCCCCGGTTTGCAGGGTGCCCAGCCACTGGTGCATGGCCGGGGCGCAATGCAGGCCTGCCCGGATGGCAAAACCCTGCCGGGCCAGGGAGTCCGCCATGGATCCTCCATCCATGCCCTTGGGAACGAAGCTCACTACACCCACTTTGGGAGCCTCAGAGTCCCCCAGCAGACGGACATCCGGGGTGTTGCTCAATCCCTCCCGCATTCGGGCGGCCAATTGGGCCTCGTAGGCCTCAATCTCTGCCCGGTGCCGGAAAGCAAACCGGGCCCCCACCAAAAGCCCGGCAATGCCCGGGAGATTGGATGTACCGCTCTCATACCGATCCGGGAGGGCCGTGGGTTGGAGCATGCTCTCGCTTTGGGAGCCGGTACCCCCTGCCATCAGGGGCCTGGGAAACATCCCCTGGCCAAGCAGCAGTATCCCTGTGCCATGAGGTCCCAACAGCCCCTTGTGCCCCGGCATAGCCACCATGTCGGCTCCCAGCGCAGCAGGGGATACGTCCAGGATTCCGGCTGTTTGGGCCGCATCCACCAGCAGGGGGATGCCGTGCGCTTTAAGCACCTGGGCCAGGCTGGCCACCGGTTGGATTACCCCTGTAACATTGCTGGCATGACAGATCACGCACAGTGCTGTTTTGGGGGTGATGGCAGCATGGAGGGTCTCAGGGGACAGCAGCCCCCGGCCATCCGGCTGTAGGGGAACTACCTTGATCTGGCCTTGTTGTTCATAGCCTTTCAGCACGCGCATTACGGCGTTGTGCTCCCCATGAGAGGTGATCACCTCGTCCCCTTCAAAAAGCGTCCCTCGAATTGCGATGTTTAATGCCTCGGTGCAGTTGGCGGTGAAGATCACCTGCTCAGGACCGGGCAGGCCAAAGGATTGAGCCAGCATTTCCCGGCAGGTCTCGATCACGCGCCCACCGCACAGGGACAGGCGGTGCCCGGCCCGACCGGGGTTCCCCCCAATCCGATTCAGCGTCCCCGCCATGGCGCGAGCTACCATGGGAGGCTTGGGGAACGATGTAGCTGCGTTGTCCAGATAGATCATCAGGGCACTCCCTTTCTTCCGTTGGGCAACCGCCCGCCGTCACGGTTCTCACCATCCATGGGGGCCGCCGTATACTGTATGAGAAAGGAAGGGGGATATGAACCCATGAATGAAGCTTTTGGGATCGCCTCATTTCGTTCCCGCCAGCAGGTATTGAAGTTTGAAAACATTCTTCGCCGGGAAGGGATGAGGGTGTCAATTATCACCACGCCCCGGGATGTGGCCGTTGGATGCGGCCTGAGCATCCGTTTTGAATTGAATGATTTTGATGCTGTGCTGAACGCATATCAGCGCTTTCGCCCCACCAATTTGATCGGCTTTTATCAGGTGGAGCGTACCGAGGGAAGCAGGACGAATACCCGGCCGTTGTGTTAGCGTGCAGCTTGAAACGCACGAAAAAGACCACCCAGCTTGAGGTGGTCTTTTCATCCCATTGGATGCTTCGGAGCGCTACCGCTTCCCGTTAGGCTTCCACAGTGGACTTGGTGGGCAAAGCGCGCTTGACGTAGCCGCTGCGCAAGCAACGGGTGCACACATTCAGCCGCATGGCCGTACCGCCAACCAGAACGCGAACACGCTGCACGTTGGGAGCCCAGGCGCGGTTGGTCTTGCGGTTGGAATGGCTGACCTTGTGTCCGCTCATCATACCCTTTTCGCAAACTTCACAGAAATGGCCCATATTCTTACACCTCCTAACGGGAGTTTCGCATGATTAACAGCCTGTCTATTCTATCACTCTTGCATGGCTTTGGCAAGGTCCGAAGGAAATATTTTTAAAGAATCGACAAACGCAGGGATGTTCCCGGGCCATGATGCATGGCCGACCTTACTTGTCGTCCATCTTCAGCACTGCCAGGAAGGCCTCGCTGGGCACTTCCACGGTGCCAAACTGGCGCATGCGCTTCTTGCCTTCCTTCTGTTTTTCCAGCAGTTTCTTTTTGCGGGTGATGTCGCCGCCGTAACACTTGGCCAGCACGTCCTTGCGAAGGGCTTTTACGGTTTCCCTGGCGATCACCTTTCCCCCGATCGCGGCCTGGACAGGGATTTCAAACATCTGCCTTGGAATCGCGTCCTTGAGCTTTTCGGCAATGCTGCGGCCCCGGGCATAAGCCTTGTCCTTGTGGACGATGATGGAGAATGCGTCGCAAATGTCCCCGTTCAGCAAAATGTCCAGCTTCACCAGATCGCTTTGCTGATATCCTTTCATTTCATAGTCGAAGCTGGCATAACCCCGGCTGCGGCTTTTGATCTGGTCAAAAAACTCATAGATGATTTCGTTGAGGGGGATTTCGTACAGCAGCTTTACCCGGCCTCCCTCATACTGCATGTCCAGGAAAGTGCCCCGCTTTTCCACGCAAATGTCCATGATCGCGCCCACATACTCCTGAGGCGTGTAAACGGTGGCGGACACGTAGGGTTCCTCCATGTGTTCGATCTCGCCGACAGGGGGGAGGTTGGTGGGGTTGTCAATGGTAATCTCGGTGCCATCGGTTTTAAATACCCGGTAGATGACGCTGGGAGCGGTGGTGACCAAATCCAGGTCAAATTCCCTCTCCAAACGCTGCTGAATGATCTCCATGTGCAGCAGGCCCAAAAAACCGCAGCGGAAACCATAGCCGAGGGCTACGGAGGTCTCGGGGTCAAAGGATAGCGAAGCGTCGTTCATGCGCAGCTTCTCCAGGGCATCCCGCAGATTGTCATAGTCCGCACCGTCGGCGGGATAGATACCGCAAAAAACCATGGGGGTCACCTTGCGATAACCGGGCAGAGGTTTTGCTGCAGGCCGTGCTGCATCCGTGATGGTGTCGCCCACCCGGGTGTCTGCCACATCTTTGATGGAAGCGGAGATGTAGCCTACATCCCCTGGCAGAAGTTCCTCACAGGGAAGATATCCCGGGCGGAAGGTGCCTACCTCCACAATGTCAAACTCCACCTGACTGGCCATCAAACGCATGCGCATGCCCGCAGATACCCTACCCTGCATCACCCGCACAAAGCAGATGGCTCCCTTGTAGTTATCATAGGAGGCATCAAAAATAAGTGCCTGAAGGGGTGCGTCGGCGGCTCCCTTGGGAGGGGGAATCCTCTCCACAATCGCCTCCAGCACATCCTGGCAGTTGAGCCCGGTTTTGGCGGAGATCATGGGGGCATTGGACGCGTCCAGGCCGATCACGTCTTCAATCTCCTTTTTCACCTCTTCCGGCTGGGCGCTGGCCAAATCGATCTTATTGATGATGGGTACGGTTTCCAAATCGTGCTCCAGGGCCATGTACACGTTGGCCAGGGTTTGCGCCTCGATGCCCTGGGTGGCGTCCACAACCAGAAGAGCACCCTCACAAGCCGCCAGGGCACGGCTGACCTCGTAGCTGAAGTCCACATGGCCGGGGGTGTCGATCAGGTTCAGGATATAGGTCTCGCCATTTTTGGCCTGATAGGTCATGCGAACGGCCTTGCTTTTAATGGTAATGCCCCGCTCCCGCTCCAGTTCCATGCTGTCCAGAATCTGATCCATCATCTCCCGGTGCTCAAATACACCGGTCATTTCCAACAGGCGGTCCGCCAGGGTGGACTTGCCGTGGTCGATGTGGGCGATAATGCAGAAGTTGCGAATGTGGGAAAGCCGGTTATCTTGCAAAAAGACCCCTCCATGCGGGTTGATCGCGGAATACACCTGGTATCATAACGGATTTGTATTCAAAATGCAAGAATAGGGGCCGTGTGAAAGGACGGGTATGAGAATGGAGAAGCAAGGCTGCTTTATTTGCTTGATTCCCACAGATAACTTGTCATGGACACGGAGCCAAGTTCACAGGACTGGGCGAAAACGCTGCACTCATCGTCATCGTTTGCTGCGCCAAGGGCATACAGCAGGGGATAAAAATGGTCCGGCGTGGGTACGGCAAGCTTGGCAGGGTTCCCAAGTTCACCAAACTCCAGTATATTCCGATGGCTCTTGCTGATGATGTTCTCGTGGATGTAACCATCAAACGCATACGCCCAGTCAAAGCCCGCGCTTCCCATACTCCAATTGACCAATCTCAGATTGTGAACGATGTTGCCCGAAGCAAGGAGCAGGACTCCTTCTTTCCGTAAAGTCTTTAATTCGTTGCCAATCCTGTAGTGGGACTGGGGGGGAGCAGATGCATCAATACTGATTTGAAATACCGGCACATCTCCCTGAGGAAACATATGAACCAACACCGACCATGTGCCGTGGTCAATGCCCCAGGAGTTATCATATTTCGTTTCTCTTGAAATCAGTTCCTTGGCAACCGCGGCAACGCCGGGAGACCCTGGCGGACTGTATACAATTTCATACAACTCCCTTGGGAAACCATACATATCATAAACTGTTCTGGGTTGTCGCTCATTCATAATTTTCGTGCCCTGCGTAAACCAATGGGCTGAAAAGGAAACAATCGCTTTGGGTTTGGGGATCCTTTGGGCAATATTCTTCCAGGCTCTTGAATAAGCGTTATCATCAATGGCATTCATTGGCGACCCGTGCCCAATGAAAACGACAGGCATCATGGATTTCATCTTTTCATCCTTTCCGGCTCCGGGCTGTTTCGGTCCGGCTCAACCGTCCTGAAGCTGCGGGTAGATAAGCGGCAACGTGCACGATCCGAGAAATGTGGTCTCTCTCAATGGAGTGTAGCCTTGCGGGCCCACTTTGTCAATCTGGCCGTGCACTATTGCATTTCTAAAAACAAACGGTTACACTGTAACCAATGGTTGCTGTGAGGCAGTTGTTATTTTGATGGATATTACAGGTGATGAATGATTGAAACCTTCCTTTGAGCGTTTTATGCAATTATGGTTCGGGTTGATACCGGGTTGGCTGAAATAGGGTGCGTAGATTTCGGGAATCCATTTTGGTGAAGATATCAGCGCTCATTTCTTTATTGTGCCTGATGATTATGGCATATTCAGGATATGGGCTTTTTTTAGGGTGGACAAATTACCGGCAGGCAACCCGGTTGGGCCTTATCCAGAAAATGACGCAGAGTTTTGCCGATGGATTAAAAAACTTCATGTTTGAAAGAGGCAGAATGAATGTTGTGCTTTCAAAGGAACAGCCTATTTCGCAGGAGAACCGCTCCTTTCTGAACGAAAGAAGATCAGCAGCCGACAAGGCATTTGAAGCCGGTCTTTTGGTCATGGAAGATGTTTTTCCAGAGAAGACAAAGACGCTTCGGAAGGACTATGAAAATATTCATTACTTGCGGATAAAAATCGATGAGCAGGCTGAAAAACCGCTGAGACAAAGAGAGGCCGGCGCCAAAAAAATCTGGTTTGACAGCTGTACTGATTATATCAATACCGTCATCACCAAAATCAATGTCATCCGGCAGCTTTCACGCAATCAAAGCAATATCTCCTATTGTTTTGATGTGGTTGTGGACAGTTTGTCTTTCCGGAATATTGTGGGCAATGAGGCCACGATGATCACCGCGGCAATCGCAGCGCAGAACCCACTGGGTGATGATGACCTTGCAGCGATTCAAATGCTGAGGGGTAAAGAAGCACAAGTCTGGTCCGATCTGGAGAAGACCATCGGGATGCTGGATTCGGCACCTTTGACCATGGCCCTTGAAAATGTTCGGGAGCAGTATTACAATCAATTTCTCCCCCAGCAGACAACAATCCTGGAGCAGGCCCGCAAAGGCTTGCTCCAAGAAGGGGCAGATCAAAAGATTGCGTCGGTGTCTGTTCCCGTATTGGATTCCATTCTGAATCTCAGTGACGAAGCCGTAAGAGCCATTGAAGGAGAAAACAGCAGGAGCATTGAATATGGATTGATGGGTCTTATCGCGGGCCTTGGGCATACACTGGTTGGTTTGCTCATTGTGATTTTGATTCCGGTTTATTTCCGGAAGCGATTTGTTGATCCGCTCCATGACATTGTCCAGAACCTGAATGAGATTCGTGATGGAAAAGTAGATTGCAGGATTCCGCACACACAAAGGGCAGACGAAATCGGGAAACTGGCTCACGTTGCCGATATGCTTAAAAACAGCATGATTGTGGAACAAACGCTGAAGCAGGAACTGGAAAAAACGGTGCTCATGCTCCAAGACTTGTCGCTGAAGGATTCATTAACAGGCCTGTATAACCGGCGATACTTGCATGAGCGATTTGAGGAGATGATGAAAAGATATCGGAGGAACGGCAGTATATTTTCTGTAATCATGTGTGACATTGATATGTTCAAATCAATCAATGACCAGTATGGGCATGAATGCGGTGATAGTGTGCTGATTCATGTTTCAGATCAACTATCAGCCAATTGCAGGGAGTCTGATGTAATTGCCAGATGGGGAGGGGAAGAATTTCTGTTGTTGCTTCCCGATACCGATCGTGAAGGCGCGAAGGTTCTGGCCGAAAAACTGCGGACAGTACTGGCTGGCAAGGAATACAAATGGAACCATCACAATCTGGAAGTGACCATGACATTTGGAGTTGCACAGTACAGCGGCGCGGAGGATATACAGGAAACGATCAGAAAAGCCGACATGGCGCTGCTGCAGGGGAAGAATAACGGACGGAATCAAATCGTTGCATTTTAGGACGCGACAAATGAAACCGAGATTTGCTATGACCCGCGGGGAGGAATAAAGTGTGAGAATCAACGATGAAGCAATGGAACAGGAGTCGGTCAGTATTGCCGATGGGATTTATTGGGTCGGTTATATTGATGAGAATAGAGGCCTTCACTGTAACCCAAATTTGATCATCGAGGGTGAAGAAGCAGTTTTGATTGA
>JAAYDR010000017.1 GCA_012729115.1 Clostridiales bacterium
GAAGTGGAGGAAAAAACGATGGATGAATGGAAATCAGCGCTCAGAGCAGACGCAACAGACTGGCTGCTGGAGGAAAACAACCCTTCCGTGCGTTATTTTACGTTGAAGGACATCTTGGACAAGCCGGATGACGATAATGAAGTTCTGGCTGCCAAACGGAAACTCATGCAAACAAGTATTGTGCCCGACATGCTTCAAAGGCAGAGGGAAACAGAGTATCTGAAGGCATACCCACGGTTTTACACTTGCAAGTATAAAGGTCTTGTCTGGTCATTGATTACCCTTGCAGAATTCGGCGCAGAGGCAACGCCGCAAATCAAAGAGCAATGTGAGTACCTGCTTGAAAATTCCCAGGAAAGACAGGATGGCGGTTTTTCGCAGAATACGGCCGCACGGACCGGGGGTGGAAGGATTACCGAAGTAATCCCCTGCCTGACCGGAAACATGGTTTGGAGCCTGATCCATTTCGGTTATCTTGATGACCCGAGACTGCAAAAGGCCATTGAATGGATTACCCGATCCATGCGCTTTAATGATGGTGTGGCGGAGAACCCGCAAGTGCCGCCCTATGACCGTTATGAAATGTGCTGGGGTGCGCACACCTGTCTTATAGGAGTCGTCAAGGCATTCAAAGGATTAAGCGCCATCCCGATGGAAAAAAGAACGAAAGAGATAAAGGACACGATCCATGAAGCAAGCGAGTTTATCCTGATTCACCATATCCATAAACGCAGCCATAACCTGAACCGGATCTCAAAACCGGGCTGGACCAAATTCGGCTTTCCTTTAATGTATCAGACGGATGCATTGGAAATACTGGATATTCTGACAGGGCTGGGTATAAGAGACAGGCGTATGGAGGACGCAATCCATCTTATCATCGCAAAACAGGATGATATGGGCAGATGGAAAGCGGAGAACACATACAACAGCGAACGTTTGATCATCCCAATAGGCCAAAAAGACGAACAGAGTAAATGGATTACCCTCAGGGCGATGAGGGTATTGAAAAGATATTATTAAGTTCGCGTGTCGGAAATGCAGAATGATTTTGATTCCATTTGCGATATAATGGGCGGAGAAGAACAAATCCGTCCATATACGTAACCTCATATACCTTGATGGTTCACATCGTCCATGGTTGTCTCTGATCCAAACAAGCGTCCTTTCTTCTTATACACCGCTCAGCGCGAGTCCCACCAAGGGTGTGTGGGGCGCGGCTGTGGGGAATGACCGGAGCCTCATCGGCTGGTTCCGGGATGCGGGCTGCGTGCCGCCAAAGTACACACTAAAGTCGGTCATTACCCGGTCGGGCAAAACCATCACCATATCCCTGCCCGATTTTCATGACGATATTGCCTTAAAGGCGTTCGCCCAATAGCCGGCAAGCGGAGTGCAAGCAGGCGAGCTAAAACAATGAACCGGGTGTCACCCGACCGTTTTACTCCTGCGCTCCATGAGCACCACGTCGTGCCATTTTCCATTGTCCATTTGTCCAAGCCTTTCCCGTATGCCCACTTCCCGAAAACCACACTTTCGGTGCAGCGCCCTGCTGGATTCGTTCTCCTTGATAATCCCCGATTGCAGTGTCCAGAAACCTTCTTCTTCCGACCGCCGGATCAACTCCATCATGAGCGCTGTTCCTACCCCACTGCTTTTGTACTGCCCGCCCACATAGATGCTGATTTCGGCAACGCCTGCATATACACACCTGTCCGATGTGGGGCTTAAAGCGGCCCAGCCCAGGACACGGCCTGCCGAACGGGCTATGATGCGGCAGGTTTTGCAATGGCCGGCATCCCACTTTTCCCATGCAGGCACTTCATTTTCAAACGTTGCAATCTTTGTCTTGATTCCTTCCAGATATATCTTCGCGACTTCTTCCCAATCAGACGGTTTCATTTCCTCAATTATAAACTCCATGTTGGTACCTCTCATTTTTTAGCAGCACTTGTTGCTCCTTACCGCATCCATCAGGAGCGTTGTGCTCTCCAATACTTGTGTGCGCTTGCTCTGTGGTATTGAACCGAAGATTTTCTTAAAGTAATCCTCCCTGCTCCCTTCGATATGATTAAACAATGCCTTGCCCTTTTCTGTCAATTGGATGATGACGTACCCCCTGTTTTGGATATCCAGATCCCGCGAGATCAAATCAGCCTCGACATGGCTGTTCATCTTTCGGCTCGTGGTGCTTTTGTCCAGTCCGAACAGCCCGGCAAGGACGACCAGCGACATTCTTCCTTTCCGGCCAATCTCCACAATGACGTGGCATTGCGCGACCGTGACGCCGCAGCAAGATGCATCTCTTATTTCCAAGATGTTCAGGTTTCGCACCAGTGCCCTGGTAAGTTCCCTCAGAGTCTGACTTCCTGAGTCGGCCATGTTATCACCTCAATTGCATTTTGACACACAACTGTTGTGTTCTACAACCATTGAAGATATGTAAGGATGGCATTCTATGGCGCAAGGTCGTATGCAGGAGGGTACATACCGAACAAAAGATTGCACAAATATCAGGATTGACAAATGGTACTTTTTGTATATAATAAAGAACAAGGAGCTACCTGTATGACAGGTATACAGGCAGGGAAGACGAATTGCATACCATCCCGTTTCACACCCAGCCTCATTTTCACACCCAATTTCATACGGAAAGGCGTTGTTGTATGTCAACGAACATTGCCCAAAACCTGGAAAAGCTATTTTCCCTGGAGGACAAGGTGATTGTACTTACCGGAGCGGCAGGCGGCATCGGCAGTGCACTGGCCGGGGGCTTTGCCTCAGCCGGTGCCTCCATGGCGCTGTGTGACGTAAATGTGCCCGGGCTGAACCATCTGTCGGACCAAATCCAGACCGACGGCGGTCAGGCCCGCTCCTATCCCCTGGATCTGACGGACGTGAACAGCATTAAAGAATGCGTGGACGCGGTGATGGCCGATTATGGCCGCATCGACGTGTTGGTCAACTGCGCGGGCATCAACGTACGGGAAGGCTTCCTGGACGTTGAGGAATCCACCTACGACAGGATCATGAACATCAACCTGAAGGGCCTGTACTTTATTAGCCAGGAAACCGCCAGGCATATGATCAAGGTGAAGAAGGGCAACATTCTCAACATTGCCTCCCACAATTCCGTGGGCATGCTGGGAGGATGCAGCGTATATGGCGCAACAAAGAGCGCCGTGGCCGCCCTGACCCGCAGCATGGCGGTGGAATGGGCCAAGCATGGTATCCGCGCAAACGCCCTGGCTCCCGGCCATATCCTCACCAGCCTTACCACCGTAACCTGGGAGCATCCCCAACGCAGCAAATATCTCCGGGAGCGCATCGCCATGGAGCGGCCCGGAACCCCGGAGGAACTGGTTGGCATCGCGATCATGCTTGTTTCGGATTCCTCCTCCTACATCACAGGCTCCATGATGCATGTGGATGGCGGCTGTCTGGCCGGAGGCGCGCCATGGCCGTTTGATACCAGGTATGAACCCTGTGACGATTAAGCCGATACAGCGCGTGAGCGTAAGCGAACAGGTCTTTGAGCAGATGAAGCGCCTGATCCTTGAAGGCGAATGGGAACCGGACGCGCGGTTGCCCTCCGAAAGCGATCTGGCCACCCTGTTTGGCGTCAGCCGCATCACCGTGCGGCAGGGCATCCATCGTCTGACTGCCCTGGGCCTCGCCGAAACCCGACCCGGCGAGGGCACCTTCATTCGCTCCCTGTCACCCGGGCAATCCATTGTCAATCTGGTGCCCACCGCCTATTTAAGCGAAGACAATATGCAGTCGGTGCTGGAGTTCCGCAAGGCCATTGAGGGATATACCGCCGAACTGGCCGTCCGAAAGGCCGATGAGGCTGATATCGCCCGGCTGGAGGTCATCTATGCCGAGATGCAGCAAACCAAGGGCAGCGTGGAAGGCTTTTCCGATGCGGATTACCGCTTCCATTACGAGCTTGCCGTCATCAGCCGCAACCCGCTGATTCTGGAAAGCTACAAACTGATTGGCGACGTGTTTCGGTCCGCCATGAAAAGCATTATCGAAAAGCGCGGCCACACCCAGGGCCTGTATTATCACCGAGCGATCCTGGATGCCATCCGCACCCGGGATATTGAGGGCTGCCGTGCCCTGATGACAGAACACATCGACAGCACCTATGCCGAAATGCTGCCCGGCCAAAACGGGGAGCAGGCCGGTTTCCCCTCCGCCCCCGACAGGTAACGCATTGACGCCTCAGCACCGCAATAACTTAGGGAGGGCTCAACATGCACAGCACCAACGAGATCAAACTCCTTGCCTGGAAAATCCGCCGCGACATTGTGCAGATGATCGGATGCAAGGGCCAGACAGGGCATTTGGGCGGTTCCTGCTCCAGTGCCGAAATTGTTGCCGCTCTGTACGGACGGCAGATGCGCCTGCGGCCCGATGACCCCCAATGGGATGGCCGCGACAAATTTATCTACAGCAAAGGACATGCAGCCATTGCCCAGTATGCTGCCATGGCTGAAGTGGGGTATTTCCCGCGGGAAGAACTGTGGCGGGTGAAAGAGCTTGGCTCCATGCTGCAAGGGCATCCTGACCGGCTGAGGACGCCCGGCATTGATGCCGGCACAGGCAGCCTTGGGCAGGGGCTCAGCATTGCCGTGGGCATGGCCCTGGCCATGAGGCTTGATGGACACGACGACAACAAGGTGTATTGTGTGATGGGTGACGGAGAGATGGCAGAAGGCCAGATCTGGGAGGCAGCCATGGCAGCCGTCAACTTCAAACTGGACAATCTTGTGGGCATTGTGGACCGCAACCGGTTACAGGCTACGGGTTTTGTGGAGGAGCGCTTCAACACGAACCCCCTGGCTGAGAAGTGGGCCGGGTTCGGTTGGGCAGTCCTTGAGATCGACGGCCACGATGTGGACGCCATTCTGGCCGCTTTTGAGCAGGCTGCCCAAACCAAAGGGGTGCCCACGGTCATCATCGCCAACACGGTCAAGGGCAAAGGGATCTGCTTTGCCGAAAATCAAGCGGCTTTCCACAACGGGCTGCTTTCCAGAGAACAATACGACTCTGCGCTGGCGGAACTGGATGCGGACATCGCCGGCCTATGCCAGGGATAAAGGAGGAAGGACAGCGTTATGGAAAAGCACAACCAACGGATGGCATATGGCCAAGCCCTTCTGGAACTGGGCGCGGAAAATCCCCGTATCGTGGCATTGGAGGCCGACCTGGGAAAATCCACCATGTCCTCCCTGTTTCAAAACGCCTATCCTCACCGGTATTTTGAGATGGGCATCGCGGAAGCGAACATGATCTCCACGGCGGCCGGGCTGGCTGCTTCCGGCAAAATCGCTTTTTGCTCCACCTTTGCGGTCTTTGCCTCCGGCCGCGCCTATGACCAGATCCGGCAAACCGTTGCCATCGGAAAGTTAAACGTCAAAATCTGCGGCTCCTCCTCCGGCCTCTCCGATTTCGGAGACGGCAGCACCCACCAGGCCGTGGAGGATGTAGCGCTGATGACCGCCATTCCCAACATGACCGTATTTACTCCGGCAGATGCGGACGAGGCCGCTCTTGCGGTGCGCGCAGCAGCCGCTGTTGAAGGGCCGGTGTATATTCGCGTCGTTCGCAATGACGTGCCCGACTATACCAAGGGAGAGTTTGTCCCCGGAAAGTTGAGCATGCTTCGCCCCGGCACGGATGTTGCCCTGATCGCCCATGGGGTCATGATTGAGGCCGCCATGAATGCGTCGGATCTGCTTGAGAAAAAGGGGATCTCAGCGGCAGTGGTCAACGCCTCCACCATGAAGCCCTTTGATGCCCAGGGGATCGTCGCCTTGGCCGGGAAGGTGAAAGCCATTGTGACGGCGGAGGACCACAGCCGCATCGGCGGTCTCGCGGCCCATACCGCCCTGGCGCTGCGCCAAAGCACCACGCCCATGGACTATGTGGCCATTGAGGATCAGTTCGGGCAAAGCGCCCACAATGCACAGGATTTGCTGAATCATTACGGTCTTACAGCGGAAGCAATTGCAGACAAAGCAATGGCCCTGCTTGCCCGGTAGGGCCCGGATGCCTGAGGAAGAGAAAGGAGCATTGATGATGAAAATTGGATTTATCGGCCTTGGTATTATGGGAAAGCCCATGGCCCGCAACCTCCTTAGGGCAGGCCATGAACTGGTGGTTTACGATATCCTCCCGGAAAACATTCAGGAGGTGGTTGCCTCCGGTGCGGTGCCCGCTGCATCCTGCAAAGAGGTTGCCGAATCCTGCATGCATATTATTACCATGCTGCCCAACTCCCCGGAGGTGAAAGCCGCTGTGCTGGGAGAAAACGGCGTGCTGGAAGGCGCGGCAAGCGGCTGTCTCCTGATTGACATGTCCTCCATCGCGCCGGGGGCCTCTCAGGAAATCGCTGCCAAATGCGCGCAAAAAGGCGTGGGCATGCTGGATGCCCCGGTTTCCGGCGGGGAGCCCAAGGCCATCGATGGGACCCTTTCCATCATGGTGGGAGGCAACAAGGCCCTGTTTGAAAGCGTCAAGGATGAGATTCTGCTGAAAATGGGCGCATCCGCCGTATACTGCGGCGAAATCGGCGCGGGCAACACCACCAAACTGGCCAATCAGATCATTGTAGCCTGCAACATCGCCGCATTGGCCGAGGCCTTGACTCTTGCCAAAAAGTCGGGCGTCGATCCGGCCTTTGTGTTTGACGCCATCAAGGGCGGGCTGGCGGGCTCCACCGTGATGAACGCCAAGGCGCCCATGATGCTTGCGGGAGAATACAAGCCCGGCTTCAGGATCGACCTTCACATCAAGGATCTGGCAAACGCGTTGGAGACGGGCCACAGCGTCAGCGCTCCGCTCCCCCTTGCCGCATCTGTCATGGAAATGTTCCAGGCCCTGCGCGCGGACGGCGCGGGGAAGGAAGACCACAGCGCTCTCGCCAGATACTATGCGAAGCTCTCTGGCGAAACCATATACGGACCCATTCACAATTGATTCCAAAAGGAGGAACAGGAGAATGAAAAGCTTGCTTTTTCAATGCCTCTCGCCACCCCCGTAGCCATGGTTTCACAGGACCCAAACCGCGCACCCGTAACCGCGAATCATCATTGGGAGGAGAAAGGATATGAAAAATCGTAAGGTTTTGTCCCTGGCGCTGTGTACGATCCTGGTCCTTTCGCTGCTGACGGGCTCCATGGCAACGGCTTTGGGCGATGACACCGTAACCCTGCGGTTTTCCTGGTGGGGCACCGACGCCCGCCACGAGGCCACATTGGCGGTCATCGAAGCCTTTGAGAAACAAAATCCGAGCATCAAGATCGAGGCCGAGTACGGCGCGCAGGACGGTTACAACGCAAAAAAGACCACAGAATTTGCTTCAAAATCCGCCCCGGACGTATTTCAGATCGAAACAGGGGCCGGACCGGAATACTATCGCAACGGCGTTCTGTACAATCTGTCCGAGCTACCCATCAACTTTGACAAGTTTGATGCAGGGTTCCTACAGAGGAATGGCCAATTCGGCACCGGCAGCCAGTACTGCATCCCCACCGGCGTGGCCGGCTCCGCCCTTGTGGTCAACAAAACCCTGGCGGACAAAATCGGCATTGACATGACCCAGCAGTTTGATTTCGACCAGCTCCTGGAGTGGGGCAAGCAGGTGCAGGCTTATGACCCGGAATGCTACCTGCTATCCGCCAATACTTCCTATGCCATGCCCTTCTTTGTACGCTGCTATGCCCGCCAGCTCAATGGCGTGCCCATTATCAACGACGCCGAGATGGTGCTCAACATGACCCAGGAGCAGTTTGAGCAATGCTTTGCGTTTATCGACCAGCTCTACAAGACCGGCACCTGCGCCCCCGCCGCTTACAAGGAACCCTTCGGCGACCAGGACAACAACGATCCCAAGTGGATCGAGGGCAAGTATGTAGCCCATGTGGGATACACCTCCAGCGCTACCGTGGTGGAGGCCGCCAATCCCAATGTGGAGTATGTTGCAGGATGCCTGCCCCTTCTGCCGGACCGCAAGAGCGACGGCTGGTATAACGACTGCCCGCAGTTCATGGGCATCTACGCGGAAACGAAGCATCCGCAAGAAGCTGCCAAGTTCCTTGACTTCTTCTTCAACTCGGAAGAGGCCGCTCTGCTGCTGGGCACCGTTCGCTCTGTGCCGCCTACGGCCATGGCGCAGAAGATCGTGACCGACGCGGGCAAGCTCAATCAACTAACGGCGGACTGCGTCGCCAGGAGCTTGACCTACAACGGCACGACCGACAACGGATACACCACCAATTCCGAGGTTCAGGCAATTCTCAATGACGCCTATGCGGCCGTTTCCTTCGGTACCAAGACCCCCGCGGACGCTGCCAGGGAAGTGGTGGAACTCATCAACGATTTCCTCGCTCGGAACAAATAATCCGCACTGCCCCCGCCCGGCATCGCCGGGCGGGGGCGCCTATTGGGAGGACCCCCCATGAGAGCCAAAAGCCTGACCCGGCGAAACAATGCGGCGTATCTTTACTTGCTGCCGTGGCTGATCGGTATCCTGATCTTTCAACTGTATCCGTTCATCATTTCGTTTTATTATTCCCTGTGTGATTACAACCCGGTGAAGATGCCCTTCTTTATCGGGTTTGGCAATTATATAAGGCTGTTTACAAAAGATGCCGAATTCATCACGTCCCTGCGGGCGACGCTTTTGTATACGGTATATACGGTACCGCTGAAGCTGATCATGTCGCTGATGATTGCCATGCTCCTGAACAAGGCGCGCAAAGGCATCGGCATATTGCGCACCCTGTATTACCTGCCGTCCCTGTTTGGCGGCAGCGTAGCTGTGGCTGTGCTCTGGAAAGTCATGTTCATGGACAGCGGAATGATCAACGGCACGCTCCGTTCCCTGGGCCTTTCTCCCCTTTCCTTTTTGGGCGATCCCAAAACGGCCCTCCCGACCCTGGGCATGCTGGAAGTGTGGCAGTTCGGCTCCTCCATGGTGATGTTTCTGGCCGCATTGAAGCAAGTGCCCGCCTCCCTGTACGAAGCGGCGCGAATCGACGGGGCAAGCGGGCCCAAGCGTTTTATCAGGATCACCCTGCCCTACATCTCCCCCATTGTGTTCTTCTGCATCATCATGCAAACACTGAATGCCATGCAAAACTTCACTTCCGCCTTTGTCATCACCCGGGGCGGGCCGCTCAAGTCCACCTACATGCTTGGGCTGAAACTGTACAATGACGGCTTCCTGTACTGGAAAATGGGATACGCCAGCGCCACCTCCTGGGTGATCTTTGCCATCGTAGCGCTGTTTACCCTCCTGCTGTTTGCCAGTTCGAGGTTTTGGGTCTTTTATGGTGACGAAAGCTGAGAGGGGGTGAAAGCGATGCGCAAAAGGCATGGAAAGACATTCAAAGTGGTTCTCTCCTACATCGTGCTGATTCTGCTGGGGGTCTTCATGTGCTATCCCCTGTTATGGATGTTTTTTGCCAGTTTTAAAACCAATGCCGAAATCTTCTCGGGGATCAACCTGCTCCCGGAGTCCTTTGGCCCCGAGGCGTTTTATGACGGCTGGAAAGGCACGGCGGACAACACCTTTACAAGGTTCTTCACCAATACCTTTGTGCTTGTGATTCCGGTGACCCTGTTTACGGTTGTGTCCAGCACGCTGGTGGCCTACGGCTTCGCCCGTTTCGAGTTCAGGGGAAAGAAGATTTTCTTTCTGATCCTGCTCTCTACCCTCATGCTGCCCAACGCGATCTTAATCATCCCCCGGTACACCATTTTCCGCGACCTGGGGGTTCTGGACAGCTACTATCCCTTTTATCTGATGTCCGTCTTTGCCTGCTATCCGTTCTTTACCTATATGCTGGTGCAGTTTACCCGGGGCCTTCCCCGGGAGCTTGACGAATCGGCCTGCATGGATGGATGCGGCACGTTCCGGACGCTGATCAGCATCTTGCTGCCGCTTCTTAAACCCGCCATGTTCTCGGCGGGATTGTTCCAGTTCCTGTGGACGTACAACGACTATTTCAACTCGCTGATCTACATCAACAGCGTGAAGAAATTTACCATATCCCTCGCCCTGCGGCTGACACTGGATTCCGAAACAGTGATCACATGGAAAAACGTGATGGCCATGTCCTGCCTGGCTGTGCTGCCTGTGGTCATTCTGTTCTTCCTGTGCCAGAAGTATTTTGTGGAAGGCATCGCTACCACAGGGCTGAAGGGATAAGGGTCACCTACTCATTGTCCAGCTTTTCGCAGGCAAACGTCCAGTTTTCCTCGATGACGATGCTCAGCAACTGTGCGGATGGGATGGAATACTCCACAGCCGGCATCTGAATGGCCATTGGCAGCAGGACAGTGCCGTTTGCAGGAGGGATGAGCGGCACATCCGTGTCCTTTTGAACCACGCAACGCATGGAATCCTGATTGGCAAAGCAGAAATCAATGAATGCTGCCCGGTCCTGTGCACTGATATCCTTCACGTAAGTGGCCAGCTGTCCAAAGGACGTGTCAACCGGGATCCATCCATAATTAGGCAGGTAGAATTCCGCCCAGAAATGACCTCTGAATTCACCGGTGAACAGCTGCCAGCCGCCGGTGGTGCGGGCGGGAATCCCCAGGGCGCGACACATCGCCGTAAAATACATGGACTGGGCGCCGCAGTCGCCCTGCTGGAAGCGGTGAACATAGTCCGACTCCGCAACATCCGTGCGGGGACGGAACACCATGTGCGGCATAAACGAATAGATCACATTTTCCACAATGTAGTCATACAGTTTTCTGGCCGCAAAATAGGGGTTGCGCTCGTCCCCAACGATTTTCTGCGCCATCTGGACAATCTCATCCGTAATTTCGGTGTTGCCATTTGCAGCGGTATATTGTTTGTAAAGCGCGGACTCCTTGTCATATTCACCGATCCTGTCCGGGTCCACGGTAAAGTGCTGCTCATGATGGGTAAATACGAAAGAAAGTTCGATGAAGAGGTCATCCGTCAGTTCCGCCAGGGGCACTTCGAAATACGCAAGACCGATCTCCTGGTCGACGCTGGGGGGCAATTTCATCCATGCTGCCGGAGTGACCGACTCGATGACGACCCCGGTCTGAGCGCCTGTATTGATGGGGATGGGAAGCCAGAGCCGCAGCACACCGGTTTGTGGAAGTTCATTTCTTGGAACAGAGAGGGTATGGATACCGCGATATTTGGCCGGCCTGATGTATTGAGAACCTCCGCTTCCCTTCTGTGCTTCAGCAATAGACAGGACTTTGGCCACCTGTTCCCTGTACGACTTCTGCTGCGCCGTATCCTCATACATCAGATCCATATAGCGGTGCGGCAGGTTGGGGATGGTATCGCTGAAGTAATGCGTCTCCCCTTCATACTCCCATTGATGAAGCGTTTCGGCCGATGACCACAGCGCGATCTGCTCTTGGGTGGCATCAGGATAAGTTTGGCGGATCAAACCCTTGATTTCTTCCAGTGTGTAAGGGAATGTCCCCATGATGATGAACAGCTTTTCTGATGATTCATCGCAGGCCTCGGCCAGTTTTGTGTTTCCCTCATCCAGCAGGAGGGGAATTGCCTGTGCATAGCGTTCCACCGCCTGGCTGTATTGCCCCTGTTCTTCCAGGACAGCAGCCTCCTGGGCCAGGTTTTCACCCGCACTGGCTGCCAAGGCTCCCGCCACCAGTCCGCTTGAAAGGACCAGGATAACAAGCAGGAGAACCAACAATCGCTTCAACGAAGCGGAAAGAGAAATTCCCAACCCGGAAGAGTTATGCCAGCACGCCATTTTACTCATCCCTCATTTCCTTCAATTTTCGCGGTCCTTTACCTGATATTACCATATCATCTCAGCATTTGCAATCGATGATTCCGGATCATGCATCCCGGAGTGACGGCCCGCTTTTCACAAGGGTTGGGTCTGGTGCTTTCAATGCACACTTGCGTTTTTTGAGCTTTCGTGTATGATGAAGGTACGAAACGGAGGCGCGATGCATGCAAAAAAGAGTACTGGCGGTTCATGATATCTCCTGTGTAGGGCGGTGCTCCCTGACGGTGGCCCTGCCCATTTTATCGGCCGCAGGCATCAATACGTCCGTCATTCCCACAGCGCTGCTCAGCACCCATACCGGCGAGTTTACAGGGTATACCCACCTGGATCTGAGCGATCAGCTGCTGCCCATTGCCCGGCATCTGTCCACCCTTGGCCTTGGCTTTGATGCCATCTATACCGGATATCTGGCTTCCGGCAGCCAGACGCAGCAGGTGCTGGACATCATCGAATTGTTGGCCGTGCCGCAAACTCACCTGTTTGTGGACCCGGCCTTTGCGGACGATGGCAGGCTCTACTCTCTCCTTGACGACACAATGCCCGCTCAGATGCGCCGCCTTTGCGCCCGGGCGCATACCATCGTGCCCAATCTTACCGAAGCGGCGTTTTTGCTGAGCCAGCCCTATCCGGGTAAAACCTACTCCCCCGCCTATGTGAGTGGTCTGGCCAAGGCCCTTTTGGCCATGGGCCCCCAGAATGTCATTATCACCGACGTCTCCTTTGATTCCTCGCAAACAGGGATCGCCATCATACAGCAAGGCATGGACGAACCCTCCTTCACCTTTACCCATCGATACCCAGGAACCTTCCACGGAACGGGAGATGTATTTGCCAGCTTCCTGCTGGGTGCGCTGCTGAGGGACATGACCCTTCCCGACGCGGCAGACATGGCCCTCTCCCTGACCCATGACAGCATTGCGCTGACTCTTCAGGAGAACCAACCCTTGCGCTACGGCGTGCAGTTTGAGCGGGTGACCTCCAGGTTCCTCCGGGAGCTGGAATGCCGCAACCGGCAGGAGTCATGTAAGTAGACGGTATTTTGCCGATGGGAGCAGATCCATGGAACACAGCAAGCCGATTTCCCTGCACTTCATCCAAAAAGGCGAGGAAGGTTTCCCGCTGATCCTGCTTCACGGAAACGATGAAAGCGGGATCTATTTTGAACATCAGATAGAACCCTTTGCCCGGCATGCCCGGGTTTTTGCGGTGGACACCCGGGGCCACGGGCAGAGCCCCCGGGGAGAGGGTCCCTTTACCCTGTCCCGGTTCGCCGAGGACCTGGCAGCCTTCATGGACGCACAAGCAATACCCCAAGCAGATGTGCTGGGCTTCAGCGACGGGGGTAACATCGCCATTCTCTTTGCCCTGCGCTATCCCCAGCGGGTACGCAAACTGGTGCTCAACGGGGCCAACCTTCAGCCCTGGGGGGTGTGCCGGCGAGTTCAAATTCCCCTGACCCTGCACTATGGCTGGATCTGCGTTGCATCCGCCTGCCGCCCCGGCCTGATACCCCGAAAGGAGATGCTGGGACTGATGATCCGCGAGCCCCACATTCCCACCAGGGACATGCAAAAGATCAAGGCCCCCACCCTGGTGATCGCCGGAGATCATGACCTGATCCGTACCAGCCATACCCGCAGCATCGCCAGGGCCTTGCCCAACAGCGTCCTTTGTATATTACCCGGGGATCATTTCCTTGCCCATAAGAAGCCGGATGCCTTTAACGAAGTGGTAACCGCATTCCTCTGGGGATAGAGCTCAGGGGGACATATCGCAAGGGGTTCTCCCCCTCATCCATCCATCTGAATGCTACTTCCATGCATATCTCTGTCACCTTACGGAAAGCCTAGCTTTTAAAGAGGTGACAGGCATGCGGGAAGGAATTCTAACTGAAAGGGAATGGCTGAGACAGGTCTGGCGTGTATCCAAACGCCGCCCGCCCTGCTGGGGAGCGCAATATGTGACGCCTCCGCCCCAGCCCAAGCTCCATCAGCGCAGGAAATATCGCCAATGGCTGGTGCTTTCCCTTGCCCTTGGGGTAATGGGCCTTGCATGGTATATCATCTCCCGTTGTCAGATACCTCCTTCGGACTTCCCCATCATGCCGGCCCTCAGCCAGACCGTGGAACGGCCCCAGAAAAGCACAGTACGGATAAACAGCGCGGTGTCCTATTCCTATCCCCAGCTCCCCGTCAAGGAAGTTACCTTCCCCAGGGAGGAGCTGCTGCGGGGCAATATCATGCTCCTGAACCGGGAGTATCCCCTGCCCCACGATGTGCCCGGGGCCAACACCGTAAGCATTGCCACCTTTGGCAAGGGCATCGTTCCGGTGCACAATCTGGACCTGAAGTCAGGCCGGCAGACCATTGATGCCCTGTATCAGTTCTTTCTGTTTGCGCGGCAGAAGGGCATCGAAGGCCTGGGGATCTCCAGGGGAACCCTCAGTGAGGTGGAGCAGCGGGAGCTGCAACTGGAGCGGGTAAAGGTTTACGCAGCTTCCATGTCATTGCAGGAGGCTGTGGAAAAAGCGCGCCAGGAAGTGGACGATCCCCGCACCAGCGATTATCAGCAGCAGTATACGGTGGAGATCCGCCTGTACACTCCATGGGAAGGCGCGGCGGACCAGCGCCCCTTGGCTCTGACCGAGCAGGGACGATTTTTGCTGACCAATGCATGGCGTTACGGTTTCATCCGCAGATTTCCAAACGAAAACAACAATCCCTACAAGGCCTACCAGTTTCGCTATGTAGGCGTGGCCCACAGCACCGCCATGACCTATCTGGATTTGGAGCTGGAAGCGTATCTGGAGCTGCTGCACGAGAAACAGGTAATCTTCATACACGACAAGGGCACGCCCAAGTATTTGATCCTGTGCTTGCCCGTTACGGACGGATATGCGAGCTTTCCCGTGCCGGAAAACGCGTCCTACGAGGCCGGGTATGACAACATGGGGTATGCGGTGGTGGCCTGTACATTTGCATCATAAAAAAAGTGGACGACATCCACTTTTGAATATCGTCCACTTTCTCCTGGCTTTTACTCAATTCCCCTGATCTTGTCAAAGGGGAACACCACAAATTGCACATGACCCACAATCTGGTTTCTGGTCAGAGCCGCGGGAGAGCCGTCCGCGTAATAATTACGGCTGTCATGACTGTTGTCCCGGTTGTCGCCCATTACAAAATATTCATCCTCGCCCAGCGCAAAGGGCTCCATGCTGAAGCCGTTGTTGTTGCGTTCCGGGGTCAGGTACGGTTCGTCCAGCGCTTCCCCGTTGCGGTACACCACGTTGTTGATCACCTGGATGGTGTCTCCCGGACCGCCCATCAACCGCTTCACAAAATACTCTGTCCGGCCCGGATAACGGCAAATCACCACGTCGCCCACAGTGGGCTGTCCAAAGATATACTCCGGCTTGGTGACGATCATGATCTCCCCGTCGGCCAGGGTATCGTTCATGCTGGCCCCATCCACGCGGATGGGCTCAAAGAGCAGGGTTCGGATAAACAGTGCGATAACCACCGCTGCGCCCAGCGTAAGGATCCAGGAAAGGATTTCCCGTTTCACGCTATTCTTCTTTTCAGCCTCGGCAGACGCCTCCCCGGTCACGCCTTCCGCCTGACCCTGGATGTTCTGCTCCGTCATTGCGTTTTCACTTTGCGCCTGCATGGAAAACTCCTCCTTTATTGCCGCTGGGATATATCGCGCAGGGTTTCGGCCTCCGGTACGGGACCTTGCGTAAGCACCTTCTTGCGCCGCCTCACAAAATCCGCGCGCTCCATCATCACGATCCGGCCGCAGCCCAAGCATTTGATTTTGATATCGGCGCCGATACGGATCACGGTCCACTGGTCGCTCCCGCATGGGTGTGTTTTACGCATTTGAACGACATCCTGCAATCGAATCTCGTCCATGTTGGCGCACCTCCGACATTGTTCTTATGCATTATACAACGCATACGTGCGTGTTTCAAGCAAAATGGATTGCCAAAAGAAAGCGGAACTGTGAATAATTGATGAATTCAAGGTCTCAAAGCCCGAGCGCCTTGCTCCTCCCAGGCGGCGTATGCTATACTGTGGCAGGTATCCGCACAGGGAGGCGAAGAAAGATGGCATCCGGTGCCAAAAAGAGAAAAAATACCAAGGCATGGATTACCAGGGGGATTTGCCTTGCCTTAGCGTTGCTGATGGTGGGTATGGTGCTGGCCTCAGCCCTGTGGTCCGACATCTGGTAAGCACGGTATCGCAAACCAAAAAGTCGTACCTTGTACCCGTCCTGCCGAATTTGTTTTATAGCGCCCCTATATCTCCAAGATGCTTGCCGTCAGATCAAAGGCCTTTGACACCGCCCGGTCCTGGCCTTTTTATGGCACTGTACTCCAACATTGCATTCATCCATTTCCTTGGGTGACGAACACACCGATGCATGCTATAATGCACCCATAGAACACAGGAGGACGGCACATGCAGCATACAGCGAATCAAAGAGGAGCCGGCATCGCAGGAAACCTGGATACCTCCTTTCTCAAAGTACTGGCATTGCTTTTCATGGTTGTGGATCATATCGGCGCAGCGGTTTTCACGAACATTCCGGAACTGAGGGTCATTGGGCGCATGGCCTTTCCCCTGTACGCCTGGTGTCTGGTGGTGGGGAGCGAAAAAACCCGCAGTCCCTTGCATTACGGGCTCCGGTTGCTGCTGGTGGGGATTATCGCCCAGCCACTTTATATGATGGCACTCTCCCACACCTGGCAGGACCTGAACATTCTGTTTTCCCTGCTGGTGGGCCTGATCGCCATCCAGGGCATCCAAAAGCGCTGGATGTTCAGCCAAATCTGGGTCCCTGCCCTGTGCTACGTACTGCTGGGCTTTATCCATGTGGACTACGGCTGGATGGGCCTGACTTTCATCCTGGTATTGTACGGGGCACGAAACAACCGAAGCGGTCTGGTGGCGGCCTATCTGGCTTTTGCCCTTTTCTGGGGCACGGGCAGCAACACAGTGAGCCAGCTGTTTGGTTGGAAGCTTCCCTTCCTCAGCTGGCCGGGCCTGGGCCCCCTGCTTACCACCCTGTTTCGCACCCAGGGCATGGTCTGGCTGTCCCTGCCGCTGATAGCGCTGCCAACGCATACCAGGCTAAGGATGCCCCAGTGGCTGGGATATGCGTTGTATCCGGCGCATTTGGTGCTGATTATCGTGCTCAAGGTGCTGGTAAATGGGGCGGGCTGGGCCACGCTGCTGAGGGGATTCTAGGAACCGGTTTATTGAACCTGCTCTACAGGAATCCAGGCGCGAACTATGCCGAGCTCGCTGCAGTCAAATTCGGCAAACACCCATCCATTCTCTTCGAAGAAAACCTGCAATGGGGTGCCTTGGCCTATTTGCGCCTGGTCAAAGGAATCATATTTCATCCCCGGACCAAACCGCGGTGTCAGCGTCTCCAGGGTGTAAGCGGGATACCCCTCCAGGCTGACGCTGGGAACCCACTTTAAGCTATGAAAGATGGACGTTTGAAAATAGACGCGTCTGTTTCCCACTGTGGTATAGCTCAAATCCGCCAAAACATAGTCGCCTTCGATAAACAGCGCCTGTATGCTTTCAATTTTATATGATTTGTAGGCACCGGCACCATGATAGGTGCGGCTGGGACCGCAGCGGGACTGATACCGTTTGTCCTCCGGCAGCGGATAAACCGATACAGTGATGGACTCGTATTCCATTTCCGGCCAAGCCGCAGCGGCTACACCAGCGGTGGGTGCCGGTGCCGGCGTTTCACTGTCCGGAAAGAAGAAGGAAAGCTCATAGGTTAAATCCGTCTTCATCCAATTTCCATGGCTGTCCTGCTCATAGAATGTTGCATACGCAGCCCCGCTGTTCCTGATGCGCAATGTCCAGTAAATGGCTGTGGCGGTTTCCTTCTTTGCGCTCACCGAGCTGATGACTTCTCCATTATCATCCATCAGCATGAGCCCATACACCGCCGGTTCCGTGGTAAAGACCAAATATGATTCCGACAGCGCCATCGGGGGAATGGCAAGAAGGACAACCAAAACCATCGCAAGAATCCACTTTTTCATTTTCTTTCCCTCCGGAATATTCCGCTCAAAGAAGAATACAAACGATCAGCATTGATGCAGCGCATCATCACATGCGCCATCCTACAGCCTGTATTGTACCATTGGGAAGTGATAAACACAAGCTTGGCCAGACAACCCAAAAACAGCAGAGCCGGGGCTTTCGCCCCGGCTCTGTGCATCCGGTTGGATTATCAGGGAAGATTATTCTTAGTGCGTCAGGTCCTCAAAGAACTCCCACGCCTGCTGATCCGTATACCCTTCATGAACAATCTTCCGGATTGCCTGGACCATCTCCACGCTGTGATCGCTCTGGAAGATATTCCGGCCCATGTCCAAGCCCCGGGCTCCGCCCTGGATGGACTTATACGCCAGGTTCAGCGCTTCCCTCTCGGGGAGCTTCTTTCCGCCGGCCACCACGATGGGCACCGGGCAAGCCGCCACAATCTCCTCAAAGTTGTCGCAATAGTAGGTCTTGACCAACTGCACACCCATTTCGGCCACGATGCGGGTGGCAAGCTTGAAGAAGCGGTCCGTGCGCTCCATGTCCTTGCCCACGGCCACCACGCCCAGGGTGGGAATGGAGTAGCGGAAGCCCGCGTTGATGACCCGGCTCAGGTTATCGATGCTGGACAGCTGTCCGTCCGCGCCGATGAAGGTTTGAACGGCCATACAATCCGCGTTCATACGGATCGAGTCCTCGATATCCACAGCCACCACCTCGTGGCTCAGGTCTTCATTGAGCATGCTGGAGCCGCTGGAGACGCGCAGGGCGATGGCCTTGCGGTTGTCCGCGGGCACGCAGGTCCGCAGAGCCCCCCGGGTGCCCATGAGGCAATCCACATAGGGCAGGAGCTTGGGGATCACGATGTCCAGACGTTCCAACCCGGCGGTGGAGCCCATGAAATAGCCGTGGTCAAAGGCGAACATAACCGTGTTTCCGCTCTTGGGATCGAAAATGTTGGCCAGGTGCTTCTTCATGCCCCAGTCCAGGCTGTTGGCACCTTTGACGTAGAATCCGCCCTGATTGGCGAAAGGCTCCTGAACGTGATAATCCTTGGCAACCTTGAGTCCGTCTTGATCTGCGATGGGAATCTACCTCCTTCAATTGTCGAAGGGAAACACAAATGCTGCTTTGGGCCGCCCCGGCGGAGTGTCCGCCGCAGGCAACCATGGGCGGAGGCCGCGCCGCCAGGCACAGCCTCCGCGAAACCACGGATGATTAGAAGTTGTAGTTGTCCATGTTCTCCACGGTGAACACCACGCGCTCGGGGAGCAGCACCACACCGCTGTCCTCGGCAGTGTAGGCGTTGGGATCCAGAACGGTGTTGGGCTCAACCGTCACGGTGCCGATTTCGGGCACATCGATGACGTCGCCAACCTTGATCTCCTGGCCGCTGGCCAGCAGGTTCGCCAGGTAGCAGCCCAGGGCGCCCTGAACCTTGCAATCCCACAGACCCCAGCGGGTCAGGATGCCGGCACGGCAATAGTCCTTCATGCTGTTGGGAGCGGCGAAACCAACGATGGAAACCTTGGTGGCGTCCAGCCCCAGGTTCTGAGCGGCCTGCGCCTGACCGGGCAGAGCAGTGGAGTCGTTGCAGATGATGCCGTCGATGTCAGCGTAGGTGGTCAGAATGGACTCGCCCACGGTGATGGCCTTCTCGGCGTCCTGCTCGGAGTAGTAGTTGTCGGGGAACACGTTGATCCAGTTGGGGTACTTCTCGGCGATGTACTGCTCACCGGCCACATGCCAGCTGTTCTGGTCGGTTACGGTCGCCTGGCTGTAGTGCCACACGTACTTGATGGCGTCCTTCTCGATGTCCTTGCCGCGCTCGGTGAGGCTGGTAGCCAGCATATCCACCAGCATCTGGCCCAGCTGCTCAGGGGTGCCCTGGCTGACCATGATGGCGCGACGCTCGGGGTTGGAGTCGGAGTCCCAGGTGGTGACGACTAGGCCAGCCTCAGCGGCTTCCTTCAGAGCGTCGTCCACGCCGGCGGCATCAACGGTGGAGATGCAGATGGCGTCCGCGCCGCTGGTGATGGCATTCTGGATGATGGCCACCTGGTTGGCAGCAGAAGCTTCGGGGTTGCCGTCGTAGGTGACGGTGAAGCCGTTCTTAGCAGCAAATTCCTGAGCGCCCACGTTGGCGGACTCAAAGAAGGCGTTGCCGGAGAGCTTGGGGATGAAGACGACGTTGATGTTTGCGGCTGAAGCGGAAGCCATCATGGCCACGCACAGCGCAAGGGCCATCATGGCAGCCAGGAGTTTGGAGAACCTTTTCATTGCGATACCCTCCCAATTTGATTTATTTCTTACACGCAATAAGCGCGCAAGGGGTCTTTGTAACAGACAATCAGCTACCGCCGACCATCTTTTGCCGCCGTTTGCGGCTGAATAACTTGCGGAGCTTGGGGTTGGTGCCGGCAAAGCGGAAGGACACCGTCAGCACCAGCAAAATGCCCACCGGAATGTCCAAATACTGGGTGGAAAGGCCGTTGAGGCTCAGGCCGATCCTCAGGAATCCCACCGCCAGCGCAGCCAGGGCCGAGCCAATGACGCCGCCGCTGCCGCCCAGGTTGCTGGTGCCTCCCAGCACAACGGCGGTGATGATGGGCAAGGTGTACTCGGCACCCATATCCGCCTTGGCTGTGCCCAGGTATGCCGTCAGCAGAACACCAGCGATGGATGCGCTCAGGCCGGAGAGCATGTAGGTGGACATCACCACCGCGCGGGTGTTGATGCCGCTGAACTCTGCCGCGTTGACATTGACCCCGCACAGAAATATCTTGCGGCCGTAGTTGGTGCGGTGGAGCAGAATGTAGCTGAGGATCACCAGAACCAAGAAGATCACAAACTGCATGGGTACGGCACCAAAGAGCTCGGTTTTGCTGAGGGCCCGGAAGGCGGCGGGGAAATCGCTGATTCCCTGATACGCCGCGTTGGAGCTCATGTTGGAAACCGCCAGGGCCATGCCGGAGTAGAGGAAGGAGCCGCCCAGCGTGATGACCATGGGCTGCACCCCCGTGTACGCCACGAAGAATCCGCTCAGCGCTCCGCACAGCGCACCGGCAACCAGCGAGAGGACACATGCCACAAAAATGTTCAGCCCTGCGTCATGCCACAGCACACCCACCATGATGCTGGTCAGCCCCACGATCGAGCCGGCCTGGATGTCGATGCCGCCGGTAATCATCACAAAGGTGACAAACAGGGAGATGATGCACACCGGCACAAACTGGTTAAGCCCGCTGAAGAGGCGCTTGATGTTCAGAAACTTCGGGTTCAGGGTGCCAAACACGACAAACTCCACCAGGATTACCAGCACCAGGATGGTTTCCCAGCGCAGGAAGAGCTTCTTTACCTTATTCATGCGCTGCCGCCCCCTTTTCCCCATCGGTAGCATGCTGGGTTCTGGCTGCCAGGCGCAGCCGTCTGGCCTGCTCAACCGCACGCCTGCGGATAAGCGCGTCGGATACGACGATGATGATGAGCAATACGCCGGTTATGGTATCGTCATAATTGGAGGAAAAGCCGATGAACACCAGCACCCTGCTTATGGAGGCCATGATGGCCGCGCCCACCCCGGCGCCTAAGACTGTGCCTACGCCGCCGGTGAGGCTGATGCCGCCCAGCACGCAGGCCGCGATAACCTTCATCTCGTAGCCGTTGCCGGCGATAGGTGTCACAAAGCCCACCCGGCTTACATACAGTGCGCCGCCCACAGCCGCCAGAATGCCGCACAGGGCAAAGGAAGCGAACTTGGTCATGTCCACGGGAATGCCCAGCAGTGTGGCTCCGCCGATGTTGTCCCCCACCGCGGCCATGTAGCGGCCCCGCTTGGTGCGGGTCAGGATCAGGTGGGCTCCTACAATCAGCAGGATTGCACCCAGGTAGAAATAGGTAATGCTGCCAAAGAGCCTGCCTTGGGAAAGGTTCTTAAAATCAAAGGGGATGTTTTCCACCCATTTTCCATTGGTATACACATAAATAAGCCCGCGAACGATGCCGTTGATGCCCAGGGTCATAATAATGGAAGGAATCTTCAGCACGGTGACACCAAAGCCGTTGATCAGGCCAATGGCCAGCCCGATGGCCAGGGCCGCGCCGATGGCCAGGAGCCAGGGCTGGCCGTCCCGGATCATGGAACCGGAGACCGCCGCCGCCATGCCCAAGGTTGCGCCTACGGAGACATCGATCTCACCGGTGATGATGACCAACGCCACACCGACGGCCACCACCGTGTACACGACGCTGCTGTTGAGGCACAACCAGATGTTCCCCGGTGACAGAAAGGCCGGATTGATGGCTCCCACCCCAAGGAACATAAGGATGATGAAAGCCACCGCCGTGATTTCCCGGGAATGCAGAAGCTTCTTAAGCATTTTGAGCACTCCCTTCCGCAACGCCAAAGGCGGCCGCCATCAGGTTGTCCTGGCTGATATCGCATTTGGCAAACTCATGGTTGATGCGCCCGCAGTACATGGTGACAGCCCGGTCGCTGAGTTCCACAATTTCCTCCATGTCCGAGGATATCAACAGGATCGCGACCCCCTGCTCCTTGAGCTGCTCGATGATGGTATACACATCGCCCCGGGCCGCCGCGTCAATGCCGCGGGTGGGTTCGTCCAGAATCAGCACCTTGGGGCCGGTAGACAGGCATCGGGCAATGACCACCTTCTGCTGGTTGCCGCCCGAGAGAGATACGATGAGCTGGTCCTGACCTGTTACCTTGGTGCGGAAGGCTGTGATGAACTTATCGGTGATCCTGCGCTCCTCCCGGAAGTTGATGAAGCACTTGGACATGTTGTCCAGGTTGGCGGCGGTGGTGTTGGCAGCCACGTTGCTGATGCGGAAGATGCCGTTTAAAAATCGGTCCTCGGCTACGTAATTGAGGCCTGCCTCCAGCATCTTGCGTGTGGAAAGGCCGGTTACGTCCTTGCCCTGGATCAGGACCTTGCCGCTGATCACCGGGTAGCGGCCAAAAACCGTGGTGGCCAGCTCCGTTCGTCCCGCGCCTACCACACCGGCCAGGCCCAGAATCTCTCCAGGATATACCTTCAAACTAACATCGCTAAACCCATACCCGGTGAGATGCTCGATGGAGAGGGCAGGCTGGAGGCCTTCGTAGGACACATTCTTACAGCTGAACTGGTTGTTGGTGATTTCCACATTGGAGGGCAGCAATCCCGCCACCAGCATTTCCCGTGTGAAATCGGAGACCGGGCCGTTTAGGGTAATCATTCCGTCCCGCATGATGAGCACCCGGTCGGCAATTTGAAATACCTCGGTCAGGCGATGGGTGATATAGATGATGCTGATGCCCTTGGCTTTCAGATCCTCTACGATCTTGAAAAGGCTCTGCACCTCATTGAAGGTGAGGGAACTGGTGGGTTCGTCCAAAATAAGCAGCCGGGCGTCCCGCATCAGCCCCCGCAGAAGCTCCACCAACTGCTGCTCCGCAATGGACAGCGTGGCGGCCTTTCGGCTTAAATCCATCTTCCAGCCCAAGTGGTCCAGCAGCGTGATGAGCCTTCTGTGCAAGTCGGAGCTTTTTTCCATAAAGCCCATGAGCACGTTTTCCTCAACGGTCATATTGGGAAAGAGCATGGGCTCCTGAGGCACCAGGTAAATTCCCGCGGCCAGGGAAGCGGAGGGCTTGCCCAGTTTGGCGGCCTTTCCTTCCAGAAAAACCTCGCCGTCATCGGGCTGATAAATGCCCATGATGATTTTCACCAGGGTGCTCTTGCCGGCTCCGTTGCCACCAATCAGCGCCACCACGGAGCCTTTGGCAATGTCCATGTCGATGCCCTTGAGCACGCTGTTGGACCCGAAGGCCTTGGTGATACCCCGCACCGAGAGCATGGCATCTTCCGGCAGCCGTATTGCTTCACTCATCAAATTGAACCCCCATTGGACTAAACAAATGTTTCAACTTCGCCTTTTTATTCCTGGTGACATCATACCCGATCTCTCTACATTTGTCAACGCCCATGACAAAAAATTTTCATCATCCCTTTGCCAGGCCGCTGGAATCCATTCATTTTTCGGAGGATTTCTCATTGAAGGCCTTGCCATTTTTGGCGATTGTGACCATATTGTGCGGCGTTGTGCCCAGCTGCACATGTTCATTGAATAGTGATTGACAATGCATCCAAGATGGTGATATACTACTTCCACAGAATACATTTATTTTTTAGTCGAACTTTTGTAACATTGATTCAGGGGGTGTCACATGGACTACGAAGAATCGCTGATGATCAAAATCGCGTGGTACTATTATTTTGAGAATTTGACCCAGCAAAGCGTGGCCGACACCCTGGGAATCACCCGCATGCGGGTAATCAGGCTGCTGGAAAAGGCGCGGCAGACCGGCATCATCCAGTTTCACCTGCGCAAGGACGGCGAAAACCGTATGAAGCTGGAGCGGGGTCTCATGGACGCATATGGGCTGAAAGACGCCTTTATCGTGCCTTCCTCCCAGGACAAAAGCCAGATCAACGCTGGGATCGCAGAGGCTGCCAGCATGTACATCACCGAGCGCCTCACAGAACATAGCCTCATTAATATGGGCTATGGGGACACCCCAAGCCGCATTCTCAACAACCTGGCGACTTTGGCGGAGCGGCCCATTACCTGCGTTTCGTTAACCGGAGGGGTCAGCTACTACCTGCCCGATACCCGCAGCAACGTATTCAATGCCAAGCTGCACCTGATTCCCACCCCGCTATTAGCCAGCAGCAAGGAGATGGCGGACGCCATGCGCCAGGAGGCCAGCGTCATGGAGGTCAGCCGCATGATCTCCCTGGCTCAGCTCACCGTGGTGGGCATCGGGGCCATGCACGAGACGGCAACCATCTTCAAGACCGGCATCCTCAACCGCAATGATTTCCTTTATTTACAGATGCAGGGGGCTGTGGGCGATCTCCTGAGCCATTTTTTTGATAAGGATGGCAACCTGATCGAGACCCCCCTGGAAAGCCGGCTGATCAGCACGTCCCTTACCAAACTGAAGGAACTGCAAAACGTAATTGGCGTGGCTGCCGGGGACGTGAAGGTGGATGCCATCCGCGCCGCCCTCAAGGGAGGATACCTGGACGTGCTGATCACCGACGACCGCACCGCAAGCCGGCTTTTGGATGAGGATAAGGAGGTATAAGAAATGACGAAGCAATACTTAATGGCCATCGACGCGGGCACCGGAAGCGTCCGGGCCGTACTGTTTGACACCCATGGAGCTCAGATAGGTTGCGTCCAGCAAGAGTGGACCCATCAGGAAGACCCCCGCTATCCCGGCAGCATGGATTTTGACTGGGTGAACGGCTGGGACCTGGCCAGAGGGTGCATCCGGAATGTCTTGAAGGAAACAGGCGTCGCTCCCCAGGACATAGCGGCGGTAAGCACCACCTGCATGCGGGAGGGCATTGTCCTCTACGATGCCCAGGGCATCGAGCTTTGGGCCTGCGCCAACGTGGACGCTCGCAGCAACGATGAGGTAGCCCAGCTGATTGCCATGAACCCCGAGCTGGAGAAGGAAATCTACGCCATCTCCGGCCAGACCTACGCCCTGGGAGCCCTGCCCCGCATCCTGTGGGTGAAGAACAAGATGCCGGATCTCTATGAAAAGGTTGCCACGGTGGGCATGTTCAACGACTGGCTCATCTACAAGCTCACAGGCGTCCTGAAGGTGGAGCCCAGCAACGGCAGCACCACCGGCATCTTTGATCTTAGGAGCCGTGCCTGGGACAGTGCCATCATGACAAAGGTGGGCCTGAAGGATGGCATCTTCCCTCCTGTGGCCGAGTGCGGTGAGCCGGTGGGCAAGGTCAATGAAAAGGGCGCCGCGGACACAGGTCTGGCGGTGGGCACATTGGTGGTGGCCGGGGGTGGGGACGCCCAGCTGGGATGCATCGGCGTAGGCGTAGTGGACCGCAGCCAGGCCGCTGTGTTCGGCGGCAGCTTTTGGCAGTACGAGTTTAACACCGATCAGGCCGGAACCGATCCCAAGTGCCGGGTGCGGGTCAACTGTCACGCTGTTCCCGGCATGTGGCAGTACGAAGCCATCGCCTTTAAGCCCGGCCTGGCCATGCGTTGGTACCGGGACGCCTTCTGCCAGGATGAAATCCGCCGGGCGAAGGAACTGGGCACGGACCCCTACGTACTTATGAATGCGGAGGCGGAAAAGATTCCCGCCGGCTGCTACGGCATGATGTGCGCCTTCAGCGATGTGATGAACTTCATCTCATGGAAGCACGCAGCCCCCACCTTCACGAATTTTGACTTTGACCCGGAGCGCTTCAACAAGTATACTTTCTACCGCGCCATCATGGAAAACAGCGCCATGATTACCAAGGGTCATCTGGAGCTGGTTTTGGAAGCCACCGGCAACGCCCCCCAGGAGATCGTATTTGCCGGCGGGGCCAGCAAGGGCGGGGTCTGGTGCCAGATACTGGCGGATGTGCTGGGCCTACCTGTGAAGGTCCCCCTGGTCAAGGAAGCCACGGCCTTGGGTGCGGCGATTCTGGCCGGGCATGGGGCCGGCATCTATCCCGACATCGCCCAGGCTGCCCGGGAGCTGGTCCGCTGGGAGCGCACCTACCAGCCCAATGCGGAAAATCACAAGCGCTACGAAGAGATGTACGCGCCCTGGCGCGAGGTATATCAAGCTCAGCTTGCCCTGAGCGACCGCGGCCTGACCCGCTATATGTGGGTTGCACCCGGACTGTAATATATGGAGGGGAATCGGTATGTTTATCATCCACGAGAGTGAACGGGAATATCGCTTTGGTGACAGCGGCCCCAAATATCTGATGAAGGGCCCGCGCATGAATTTTGCCCTGGTTCAGTTTCAGCCGGGGCAGGATTTCAAGGCGCATTACCATCATGTGATGGAGGAGAACTTTTTTATCCTGGAGGGAGAAGTGGACATTGTCGTGGATGGTGTGATGCATCACCTCACCCAAGGGCAGCTGATCCATATTGAGCCCATGGAGATCCATTATCTGATCAACAATTCGGATCGTGCCGTGAAAATGATTTCCACCCTGGCCCCGTATACGGATCCTGACAAGGTGGATGTTGAGGATTACAAGTACTGAGGATGCAGGGAATTTCAAAGGGTCAGGGGGGAGTGGGTCTTAACGCTCCTCCCTGGCCCTTTGTATGCGTCTCCTGTGAAAGAAGTAAAGCTGTTCTGGAAGCGATCCCGGATCAAAGGGTTTCCGGATCAATAATTCCGGCAATGGTCAGATCGCTGGGGGGAGGATCGTCCAGATTCAGCATCAGCGCCGCTTCCTTCCTCCCAATCATATACACCGTATCCCCAATCCCCGCTTGACGGGTGGCATCGCAGGCAATCACCAGGCCCTTTTCTGCCCCGTTCACCAACTGTCGGACCACCATCAGCTTGACGCCTTCCAGGGTTGGGGTCTTGACCGTGCACACCACCGTGCCCACCACTCTGCCAATATTCAAGCCGCAGCCCCCCTTACCCGTGGCACCGGGTGGTCTTGCCCTGACAGGTGAAGGAATCGATAACCCCGCAAACGGTGACGCTGGCGATGAGGGTCTTGTCCCCCATAACCATCTGCGCCGCCCCGCCGTCGTTGTTCACCAGCACGATGTCGCCCATGCCCGCGTTAGCCGCATCCAGGGCAATCAGCTCCTCGCCTGTTTCATTCATCTCCAGGTCCAGATGACGCACCTTGAGCAGCTTCATCCCCCGGTATTTGTCATATTTCACGGTGGATACCACCGTCCCAGTCACACGGGCCAGCTTCATCGCACTTCACCGGCGCCTTTGTCGTATCGGCGCTTCCCCAGGATGTCCACAAAGTCCACAATCCCGATGATGGAGCTGTCCACAGGCTTGCCGCTGGTCTGCTCCGTCTGCCGGGAGGAACTTCCGCCTGCCCACATGACGATCTCGCCCTCCCCTGCACCCACCGTATCTACGGTAACAAAGGGAGCGCCTTTCTCCTGCATGGTGTCCATATCAATGGGCACGGCTACCAGAAGTTTTAAGCCTTCCAGGTTTTGCGACTTGCGGGTGCTCACCACCGAGCCGATTACCCTTGCCAGCTGCATGCGTTCTTCTCCTTTGCCTTGTCGTAGGTTCGGGCTCCGCGGATGTCAATGGAATCCAGAATCGCGTAAATGGAAAAGTCCGAGGCGACATTCTTGGAGGTGGGGGTTTGCCGGGCGGAACTGCCATAGGCGCAGACCACCAGATCCCCTTCCCCTGCCCCGACGTCATCCACACAGATGATATAATCGTCCTTCATGACCAGGGTATCCAGCTCCACAGGCTGAACAATCAGCAACTTGGCGCCCTCCAGCGAAGGTGCCTTGTTGGTGCTGACCACGTTGCCCGTAACCCTGCCCACCAGCATTCTGATCCCTCCCTGTGGATGATCTGCCCTTACCTGGGCTGCAGGGGCATCGTGCTGCCCCGCACCACCAACCGCCCGGCAATCCGTGTATGCATGCTGGGCCAATCGGCGTACTCAATGCGCTTGCGAAGGGCGTCCACTGCAAGCGCGCCCATGGCGGAGCGGGAGATATGCATGGTGGTAAGCCCCGGCATGGTCATGGCGCTGAAGGGAATATCGTCCACTCCGATGATGGACAGGTCCTCTGGAATCTTGTATCCCGCTTCCTGAATCGCGCGCATTACACCGATGGCCACTGTGTCGTTGTCCGCCACCGCCGCGCCATGGGGCACATACCCGCCCTCCGCCAACAGCTTCTTCATATCACGGTAGGCGTCTTTCAGCGTGGGCATCACCATCACAGGCTCCGGAATGGGCAGGCCCAGCTTTGTCATTTGCTTTAAATATCCCTGATACCGCTCCTCACAGTTGCAGATGGGGATGCTGAAGCGGATGTACCCGATCTCCCGGTGGCCGATGCTGTGCAGATACCGGACCGCCTCAGCGCTGATGGCTTCGTTGTCCATCACCACGCTGTCGATGTGCATGTCGTTCATGCCATTGTCCAGCACCACCGTTGGCACGGTGAGCAGATCCAGCAAGGGATATGCGCTGGGGGTCAGCTCCGTTCCCATGATGATCACCCCGTCCGGGGGCGTGTGCATGACCTCCCGCAGGGTCTCCTGGGCTGTGGTCACCTTGCAGTTCACCATGGCCAGGTCATAGCCAAAGTGGCGGCACCGGCTCTCAATCTGGTCGATGATGGAGGCGATGAAACCCTGGTTTTCCTCAAGGGCGATGCCATGGGTGCGGTATTTGATCACGCAAAGACGGAAGCGCTTGCGCTTGGCAGTGCCCCGCTTGTGGTCGGGCACGATGTAGTTGTTTTCCTCAATCACGGCCTGCACTCTGCGCCGGGTCTCTTCGCTGATCCCCTTCTTGTTGTTGATGACCAGCGAAACCGCTGCCGGAGAAACCCCTGCCAAATTCGCAATTTCCCTGATCGTCATACGGGTATCATCCATCCATTCTTGTTATGGTCTGAACAAATCTTCCATCAGCAGGGTAGCTTGAAAAAGACCCTGCAAAACCTGGGCCACAGGCAATCTTCCAACCATTCGACATCCTTGCGTTCATTTCCTGCACTCATCAGGCCACCGGCCATCAGGCGTTTTACAAAACGCCCTTTTTCAAGATGATGCAGGCATACAGCGCTTTTTCACCGGTGGCGACGCAGGCATACGCCTTGCGGGCCCGGTCATAGAACGCAAAGCGCTCCACATGCTCAAAGCGGGTGCCGGGCTGATGCCGCTCCACCACAGCTCGAAACTCATCCCAGATGGGCGGATCTCCCTCCAGGGTGCCGGGCATGACCTGCATCAGTGACACGGGGGCCTCCACGAAGGTATCCAGGGGAAAGAGGCTCAAAATGGCGTCCAATAACTCCACGCCGCCATGGCCGTCGGCCCGGACACAGCGCTGGCCCATGCTTTGGGCAGGAAAATTACCGTCGCCGATGACCAGTTCGTCGCCATGGCCCATTTCCGCCAGAATCTTCAGTAGTTCCGGGGATAGCAGGGGAGAGATACCTTTGAGCATCGTGATTCCCTCCTTACAGTTTGGGGAGGATCATTTCCACGTCATCGTGGGGACGGGGAATCACATGCACGCTGATGAGTTCGCCCACGCGCTTGGCCGCAACGCCGCCGGCCTCCACAGCCGCCTTCACTGCGCCCACATCCCCGCGCACCATAACGGTTACCAGACCGCCTCCCACATGCTCCTTGCCAATCAGATGAACGTTGGCGGCCTTTACCATGGCGTCCGCCGCCTCAATGGACGCTACCAGACCCTTTGTTTCCACCATGCCGAGCGCTTGCTTTTCCATAACTGCTTCTCCTTTTACGGCTTGTTACGCCTTGGTTTTATTGGTTTTAGGGGCGGGCTCCGCACCGGGCAGCACGGCCTCCACATCCGAATGGGGGCGGGGGATGACATGGGTGCTTACCAGTTCACCCACACGCTTGGCAGCGACGCTGCCCGCTTCCACGGCGGCCTTCACGGCGCCCACGTCTCCGCGAACCATAACACTGACCAGACCGCCGCCCACATGCTCCTTGCCGATGAGATGAACATTGGCGGCCTTTACCATGGCATCCGCCGCCTCAATGGACGCTACCAAACCGCGGGTCTCAATCATTCCAAGGGCTTCCTGCATAGTTGTGACTCCTTACGTTAATTTTTTAAAGCAATGCTTTTACCATATCCATATGGGGCGAGGGGATCACCACGCTGGAGGCGATCAGCCCCTTGGATTCTTCACTGGCCGCGATGGCCTTGAGGGCGGCCTCCACGGAGGAAACCTGACCTGTAAAGATCAGGAAGGATTTGCCGCCCATACCCCGGCCCAGGCGCACCTCGATCAGTTCCACCTGGGCGGTTTTCACAGCGGTATCCGCCGCGCTGATGGAGCTGGCCAGAGAGAAGGTCTCCACCAGGCCCAGGGCTTCGGCCGCGCCTACGGCGGACGCACCCATCATGGCTACCACCACCTGATTGTCCACATTGGGGATCACCAGGCTGTCAATCAGGGAGGTGCCTGCGCCTTCCACCCCAGCCTCCACGGCAGCCCTTATGGCGGCCACCTCGCCGCTCACCACCACGAAGTATTTGCCCGGACAGGCAGTTTGCGCGCTGCACAGGGTCACCTGGGCAGCCTTGAGCATGGCGTCCCCCGCCTGGACTCCCAGAGGGATGCTATTGGTTTCGACCACACCGATTGCTGTCATTTTCGCACCCCCACTTACTTTGCCTGAATGACAATCCATTGGTCCGTAACCTGGGTGACCTGGCCGGTGACAGAGGCGTGAAGCGCCGCTCCCAGGGCGCACTCCGGAATCCTGCCGATCTTCTGCCCTTTGATGACCTCATCCCCTACGGCCACCATGGCCTGGGCGGGTCTGCCCACATGCTGGCGCAGGGGCAGCTTCACGGTTTTGGGATGCAGGCTCTTGGAACTGAGGGGGGCTGGATGGTCGTAGGCGGTCAGGCCCATGCGGGCCATGAGCCGCTTCACCGGCACGTTTTTCAGCGCCAGCTGGGGATCGGGACGGATGTCCGCTTCAGGTACTGGCCGCACCCCGGCCTTTGCCATCTCCTGCTTGAGCATGGTCATCACCACGGAAGGGGTGAGGCCCATCTCGCAGGCGAAGTAGGTGCACAGGCCGCAGCTGGAGCAGGCCAGCACCCCTGCCGCGTCTCCCAGTAGCTCCGCGTTTCCTGTGGAAAGGGCCCGCATGGCTTTGTGGGGCTCTACCGGCAGGCCCAGGGCATGCCTGGGACAGAGCATGGTACAGCGGTTGCACTGGCAGCAGATGGACCGGGCCAGCGCGGCCTGCCGCTCCATGGAAATGGTGCGGGAGACAATCAGGGGATGGGTGCGCGGAAGCACCAGCAGCCCGCCGGTGGTCTTGGTAACGGGGGCATCCCAGTCCTCGGCCAGCTCTCCCATGCAGGGCCCGCCTACGAGGAGGGCATAGTCCTGCTCCTGCCCCGTAAAGGCGCACAGGGTGAGGGTTTCCCGAAAGGAGGTGCCCAGGGGCACGGTGACGGTCATGGGCTCGGGCACGTCGCCGCAAAGGGTGACGGTTTTCCCGGTGACAGGCTTTCCGTCGGCAGCATCGGCAATGTTCAGAGCCGTACCCACATTGATGACCACACAGCCCGCGTCAATGGGCAGCTTGCCCGTGGGCACCACCTGTCCCGTCACCTCATGAATGACGGACTTTTCATCCCCGGAGGGATAGTAGCTCTCCATCAGATGGAGGCGGAGGTGAGGTCTGCCGGCAATGGCCTTCTCAAGAGCCCGCACAGCCTCATGGTAGTGGGTTTTGGTGGCAATCACACCTTCCCTGGCACCGGCGGCTTCCATGGCCAGTTCCAGCCCGCGCACCACCCTGGGTGCCTGGTGTTCCATGGCCAGCTGATCCACCCGGAGCAGAGGCTCGCACTCCGCGCCATTGAGCAGAACCTGCCGTGCCTGTACCGCAAGCTTCACATGGGTGGGGAAACCCGCGCCCCCCGCGCCCACGACCCCTGCCTCCCGGATGGCTTCCATCACGTTCATGGCTTGCTCCTTCATCAGCTGATGCGGAAATCCCCGTGGAGGACACAGCGGCGCAGGCGGGTAAAGGTTCTGGCGCTGGTGATGCCCTCGCCGGTGGGGGTGGCAATGGTCATGGTGGTGTAGCCCTCGCCGTTAAATCCCAGGCCGGAGAAACTGGGAGCGTTTTTCACAAACAGGGTGGTGTTCATCTTGCGGGCAGCCCTGGACATGTGGTGGACATTGGCGGAATGGATCATGGCGGAATGTTTGCAGCCCTGTTCCGCCCGGAACGCTTCCTCCACCGCCTCCTCGATATTGCGGACCCGCACAATGCCCAGCACCGGCATGAGCATTTCGGTCATCACAAAGGGGTGATTCCGGTCCACCTCGGCAATAATCAGCCGGGGATTTCCCGGGAAGCTGACGCCGGAATCCCTGAGAATCACCGCCGCGTCCCGGCCCACATAGTTACGGTTGATCACATGCCGCCCGTCCTTTGGGATGAGCACGGTCTTCACGATTTTGTCAATGTCGGAGCCGCTGACGCGGTACGCGCCGTTCCGTTCCATGGAGCGCATCAGTTCTTCCGCCACGGTGTCAAAGACGAATACTTCCTTTTCCGCAATGCAAAGGACATTGTTGTCAAAGCTGGCGCCGTCCACAATGTCCTTGCCCGCTTTGTTCACATCGGCGGTGTCATCCACAATGACGGGGGGATTGCCGGGGCCTGCAGCCACCACTTTTTTGCCGCTTTTCATGGCAACGGCCACCACGGCCTCGCCGCCGGTGATGGAGAGCATAGCTACGTCGGGATGGGTCATGATGACCTGACCGCTCTCCAGGGTGGGTTCCTTTACGGTGGTGATCAGGGTGGGGGGGCCGCCCGCTTTGACAATGGCCTCATTGAGCAGGCGCATCGCCTCCTGGGAAGCCCGCTTGGCTGCCGGGTGGGGATTGAACACCACGGCATTGCCCGCCGCGATCATGCTGATGGCGTTGTTAATCACCGTGGCTGTGGGGTTGGTGGAGGGGGTGATGGAGCCAATGACCCCATAGGGGGCCTGCTCGATCATCATCATGCCGTGATCCCCGGTTTTGCAATAGGTGGACAGGTCCTCCACCCCGGGAGTGCGCCGGGCCACCAGCAGGTTCTTTTGCACCTTGTCCGCAACGCGGCCATAGCCAGTCTCCTCATGGGCCAGGCGGGCCAGGGGCTCCGAGTTGTCGATGGCGGCCTTGCGCATGGCCTCAATCAGCTCGGCCCGCTTCTCCAGGGTGCTGTCTGCCAGCTTTTCCTGAGCCAGCTTGGCGTTGTGCACAGCCTCCTGGGCAGTGTCGCATAGCCAGCGGGAGGTGTCCCCTGCCGGAGAGGATGCCGGGCGGTCCTTTGCCGCCTGGTCCGGCTCCAACTTGAGGGTACCGGACAGGCTGCGGAGGATGTCCTCGGTGATCTGCCGGATCTCTTGTTCAGTCAATGCCATGTTCTCAGGCTCCTTATGTCAGTTGGATCAGCTGAATGCCCTTTTCAAAGGCAGCATCCCTGGCCAGGGGGGTAACCACCGCGGCCTTGGGACAGCGGATCAGCTTGTAGCCGTTGGAATAGGCCCAGAGCACTTCCGCCTCCGACAGCAGGCAATGGGGGTCGCCGGACAGATCCCACAGCTTGGTCTTGGTTTCGCACTGGGGAGGCGGGCTTTGCGGTGAAGCGTCCTGGGGAGCAGAGGGCTGGGGAACGTAGGTATGCAACAGGGGATTGGTTTGCCGGGGGGCCGGCACTAACCGAGATTGGGACATGGGATCGGGCGGCCTGGCTTCCCCAGCCTGCTGACAAACCAGCCTGCACAACTGACCGTCGGCGATCCCGCAGGCATTGGCCTCGTCCTTGTCGATGTGGGCTTCCAGGCTATGTTCCGGGCCGGTGCGAACCACCAGGTTTTCCAGTTGGGCCCGGCGGTCCCCTTCGGCCTGGATGGCCACCAGATCCCCGTCCTTCAGGCCATAGGCGGCGGCTTCCCCCGGGGACATGTGCAAGTGACGTTTTGCCACCAGCACGCCCCGCTCCAGGGAGACCCGCCTGTCGCCATTGATCAATGTCCCACCCGGGGTACCCGCCGTATCCCCCGACATGCGCAGCACAGGATCAAAACCCAGCTGATAGCAATCCGTGTAGCTAAGCTCAACCTGGGTCTCCTTGCGGACAGGGCCTACCACGCGCAAAACGGCCTTGCCCTTGCGGCCTTCCAGCACCACGGTTTCCCTACAGGCGTACTGGCCGGGCTGGAGCAGGTCACGAAGGGGGGTGAGAGCATAGCCCGGGCCGAAAAGCCGTTCCACGTCGCGCTGGCACAGGTGCACATGGCGGTTGGAGGAGGTAACGGGTACAAAGCGTTCCCCCGTCCTGGCCAGCTCACTGAGCACCAGCCGCAGTACGATCTCTTGCAACGCTTTCTCGTTCATACTACTTCTTCTGCGCTTCCTGCTTCTTGCGGAAAATTTCCTTCAGGCTTTCGGTGAAGGGCGGGCGGGCAATGCCATACTCGGTGATGATGGCGGTAATCAGCTCATGGTCCGCAAAGTCAAAGGCGGGGTTGTAGACATTCACACCCTCGGGGGCCATGCGCTGCTGATACCACATCTCGGTCACTTCGTGGGCAGGGCGCTGCTCGATGGGGATGTCCTCACCCCGGGCGACGCTCATGTCGATGGTGGAGGTGGGGCCGCAGACATAGAAGGGGATGCCATAGTATTTGGCCAGGATTGCCACGCCGGAGGTGCCGATCTTGTTGCAGGCGTCGCCGTTGGCCGCCACCCGGTCACAGCCTACGAATACGGCCTGCACCCAGCCGTTTTTCATGACCTGGGAAGCCATGTTGTCGCAGATGACGGTAGTATCCACGCCGTCGGCAAAAAGCTCGAAGGCGGAGAGCCGGGCACCCTGGAGCAGAGGACGGGTTTCATCGGTAAAGACCTTGAAGTTCATCCCCCGTTCCCGGCCCAGGTGAATGGGCGCCAGTGCGGTACCATACTTGGAGGTGGCCAGCTGACCGGCATTGCAATGGGTCAGGATGCCGTCGCCGTCCTTGATGAGGCTCAGGCCGTATTCGCCAATCTGGCGGCACATCCAAACGTCCTCGTCCTTGATGGCGACAGACTCCTGATGGAGCAGCTCCTTGATTTCGGGAATCGATTTGTTGGCATTTTCAAGCACCACCCGCTCCATGCGCCGCAGGGCCCAGGAAAGGTTGACGGCGGTGGGCCGGGAGGAATCCAGGTACTCCTTGGCAGCCAGGAACTGGGCATAGAAGGAGTCGTAGGAGGTTGCTTCGATCCGTTTGGCAGCCAGGTAGACCCCAAAGGCGGCGGCTACGCCGATGGCAGGAGCGCCGCGGACCTGCAGAAGGTAGATGGCGTTCCAAATGTCCTTTTGCTCGGTGAGATGCAGGATTTCCACCTTGCCGGGCAGCTTCGTCTGGTCGATGATGACCAGGGCGCTGTTTTCATCATCCAGCGCGACGGTTTCATAGCTCATGATATTCTTTACAGAATCCTGGGACACTTTGCTCGCTCCCCTATCTATTGGATTGTTGCTCGGATTGTGAAGGGATCCGCCCTTATTTGGCAGCCTCTGCCGCCCGCCGCACTGCGGTAACGAAATCGGCACCGCGCTTGAAGGAGGTGCTGTGGAGGATGTAGTCCTTGGCGCAGAGGATGTTGAGACGCTCAGCATAGGCGCGCTTTTCGGGATCGGGGATGGTGGTGACATCCTTGACCTGGGCCATGCCCACCGTGCGGCGGATCAACTCGGTGCCGGCATAGGAGGCGGTGTCCCTGAGGATGGTGGAAAGGTACCATTCCTTAAAGCCCGGGGTCTTGGCCATCCGGTCGGTGACGTTCTCCTCAAAGCAGCGCAGGAACTTCTGGCTGAACAGATCGATGATTTCTTCAACGGTTTGGAGGGTCCAGCTGCAGAAAGCTTCGTTGCCTGCGGCGAAACCGTTGTCGTAGGCGAAGATGAGGTTGGCCACCACGTTGCCCACGTCGTACCCGATAGGGCCGTAGAAGGCAAACTCGGGGTCAAATACGCGGGTGCTGTCCGGCTTGACAAAGATGGAACCGGTATGCAGATCGCCGTGGATGAGGGCCTGGGCGTTGTTCATAAAGTCAAACTTGAGCTTGGCCACTTCCAGGTGCAGGGCCTGATCCTCGTAGAGCTCCCGGCGTACAAAATCGGCGTTCCGGGGAAACACCAGGTTGCGATGGTTGCAGTCGTTGTAAGGCTCGGTGAGAACCAGGTCCTCGGTGATCTCACAGAGTTCCGGGTTGATGAAACTCTTGACCATGGCTTTCTTGGCCTTGTGCTCCATGACCACATCGGTGGTTTTCAGCAGCGTATTGACCATGTAGGTTGTGACGTCCTCGGCAAAGCGGGGGAAGATTTCATGCTTCATCAGGGCGTAACGCATGAGGGAATGGTCGGACAGATCCTCCATGACACAGGCGCACATGACGGTGTCATAACCGTAGATCTCGGGCACCAGGTGCGGGGCGTACTTCCATTGAATTTGAAGGATTTCGCTTTCGATGCGGTTGCGGTCGGTGGAAACCCGCATCTCGGCGGAAATTCGGAGCTGTTCGCCCGCCTGTTTGACAATGACGCTCTTTCCGGTGGCTTCGTCCACCACGCGGAATACGTAGTTGAGGTTGCCATCGCCGATCTCCTTGCCGGAAAGCTGGGCATCCTTGGGCATGTAACCCTTTTCCTTCACGTATTCCAGAACGTCCGGGGTTTTCATCAAGAAATAGGTATCAAAGCGGGACATCCTCATTCTTCCTTTCTACATGAAAATGCTTGGTGGCAAACATCTCTGATTCCTAACGGAATTCAATGTTTCTGACGTCGGCGGGGTCTATGTCCTCCAGGAGGCGCATTTCCCGGTCTGTTGGCGGGGGTGTGGTGACCAGCGAAAGATAGCGGATGGGAAAGCCGGTGGAGGCGGCAACCTCCTGGATGCTGGAGGTGGGATGGATGCTGCGCAGGATCAGCTCTCCCTCAAACATGGAAAAAACGCACAGGGGGGTGATGATGTCGCTGACATTGCCCCGGGCGGTCAAGAAGTCCAGCTGGGGAGGAAAGGTGCGCACATCGTGCTTGGTGCGCCAGATGATGGCCCGCTTGGCAGTGGGGATCAGCACGGCGCTTCCGGCCCCACCGGGCAGGCGTACCTTGGGTTTGGCGTAGCTGCCGATCACGGAGGCGTTGACACCGCCCATGCGGTCAAACTGAACGCCGCTTAAAAAGGCCACGTCCAGCCCGCCCCGCATGCTCAAGTCGAATACCTCCTGGAGAGGGAAAGCGGCCTGGGCGCCATGCCACAGCTCCTCCCCTGCGCTGGTGATATCCGAAAGCCGGGGAGCGTGCGGGTCCACCCCGCCGGGGATGTTCAGGTGGACGGCATGGGGCGCGTGATGGGCCTTGGCCAGCAGTGTGGCCACCATGGGCAGGGGCGAGCTGACTCCATGGAACACGGTTTCTCCATCCCGGATCAGGCGGGCCATGCACACGGCCATGATATCGCATGCCCTCATCATCACAGCCTCCTTTCCAGCCACTGAGGAAGCTGATCGGCAGTGGTCAGTGCCAGGAAGGAGCGGACGGCCTCATCCCCCACCCCATAGGCCTGATAGCAGGCGTTGGGCCAGGCACCCCGGGGAGCGTGCACCACCGCGCTTACGAGGAAATGGGGTATGTTGGCCTTGATCTCTCGATTCGTAAAATAGTCCGGTCCCACGATGCGCTCGGCGGTGACGATGACCGTTTCCGAGGCCCTGGACAGCAGGATATCATCATAGAGGGGGCCCTCAATCAAGGCATTGCCCGCCTCGTCGGCCACATGGGCGTGAAGGATGCTGACCATGGGACGCAAGGCCCGTACCGCGTACAGGGTTTCCCCGGTGAATGGGTCGGCCACAGGGGCAAAATAGTCGTTCACGGCAACAAGGTCGGTGATCTGGAGGCCCCGCACGGGCATAAAGGGGATGCCATAGCTGGCGGCGCGCAGGGCGGAGATGACCGTATAGCAGGCGTGCTCGTTGGCCATCACAGCCCCGCTTTCCACGGCCTTGCGGTAATGGCGGCACAGACCGTACCGGGTTTCGCAGCTGACAAAGCCCGCATCCACGGTGGCAACGCATCCGGCCAGGCAAAGGAGGTCCACATCCATGCCCCCCGCCGTTTTGATCAGCCGGAGGCCCTGCTTTTTCTGCCGGGCCAGCTCCATCACGGCCGCCATGGGGGCACGGTTGAGGGTATTGCCGCCAAGACCAAGCGATGCACGGTCGGGAATGGCCTGGATGGCGTCACAAAGGCCGGTCAGCTTGGACATCGGGCGCGATCCCTCCTTAAAACCTTACTTGGCCGCGTTGGCGGCGATGTGCACCGCGTCCCATACGGTGGCAAAAGGCGGCGCATAGGCCAGGTCCACCATTCCCAGCTCTGCGGTTGTCATACCCGCATGGATGGCGGTGGCCAGTATATCCCCCCGGAGCACCGCTCCCCTGGCTCCCGCGATATTTGCCCCCAGAAGCCTGAGCGTGCGCTTCTCATAGAGCAGCTTGATGGTCAGCTTGACCGGATCCGGGTAATAGGCCGGATGATCTGCCGCCGCCACAAGCTTGGTGGCATAGTCGATCTCCTTGCGCTTCAGGTCCGCTTCGCTGAGCCCTGTGCGCATCATCTCCAGATCGCAGACCTTGATGGCTGCCGTGCCCAGCGCTCCTTCAAACTCTTCGTGCTTCCCCGCCATATTGGCCCCGGCGATGCGGCCGCATTTGTTGGCCACGGTACCCAAAGGAAGAAAATAGTCCTCCTGGGCTACCCGGTGCCAGCACACCGCGCAATCCCCTGCGGCAAACACGTCCGGCAGGCTGGTCCGCTGCTGGCGGTCCACCAGCACCGCGCCGTTGCGTGCCATCTCCAGGCCGCTGTCTTTCAGGAATTCCGTGGCAGGCACCACACCCACGGCGACCAGCGCAATATCCGCCCGATAACGGCCCTGGTCCGTGATGACCCAGGACTGTCCTTCCTCCTGGGCAAAGCCCGTCATCTTCTGGGATAGGCGCAAGTTGACTCCCTTGCTTTCCAGCTCCTGGGCAGCCATCTGGGAAAATTCAGGCTCAAAGGAAGTGAGCAGGCGGTCCGCGGCCTCCACCAGGGTAACCTTCTTGCCCAGGCGCAGCATGGCCTCGGCCATCTCTACACCGATATACCCTCCGCCCACGATGACGGCCTCATCCACGCCCTCCAGGCGGACCACTCTTTCAAAGAGCAGCCCGTCCTCCAGGGTTTTTACGTAAAAAACGAAGGGCAGGTCCGCGCCCTCCACCCTGGGGGCTGCGCTATCGCAACCAACGCCGATCATCAGCACATCATAGGGCTCCCAAAAGATGTCTCCTGTATCGTGGTTCTTTACCTGGACCCGCTTCTCCCTGGGGTCCAGACGGATCGCCTCATGGCGCAGGCGGGTTTCAATCCCCATCCGCTCAAAATCCTGGCGGGTGCGGGCGATCAGCTTTCCCGGGTCGCTGTTCCAGCCGCCCACAAAGTAGGGCAGGCCGCATGCGCCATAAGAAAGGAAGTTTCCTCTCTCAAAGACAACAATCTGCGCGTCCGGCCTCTCGCGCTTCAACTTGGATGCCGCGCTCATGCCTGCGGCCACCCCGCCCAAAACCACTGCCTTCATATTGCCTCCTAGCCCCGAAGCTTTTGCAGCCTCTCCATCACCGCCTGGGTGATGGCCTTGATGTCCGCGTCCTTTTGAGAGGAGCCCGTGCCGCAGCCGCAGCCCGCAGTGACCAGCGGCTCATTGCCCAGGGGGGAATGACCCGCCACCACATCCTGGGTGTTGGTGGGATGGGGGGCACAGGCGGGGATGCCGCCGGAGGTGATACCCATTTTACGCCGGATCTCCACCAGTTCTCCCACCTGGTCGCAGCTCAGCACATTGGCCTTGCCGATGATATTGCCCGTATACATGATGACCATGGCGTAATGCTCGGTGGATTCCAGCCTGTACCAGGCTTCCATGAGAGAGCTTCCCCAGGCCACGGCTCCATGGTTGGCCAGCAGCAGGGCATTGTAATCCCTGGCATAGGGGGCGATGGAATCGGGAATGCCCTGGGTGCCGGGAGTCTCGTAATGAACGCAGGGCACGGTGCCCAGGTTGACCAGTGCCTCGGGATAAATGGCCTTGTCCAGGCCGATGCCCGCGATGGCAAAGGAGGTGCTGATGGGGGGATGGGCATGGCAAACGCCCCGGGCCTCCGGGTTTTCATTATAGATGCGCAGGTGCATCTTTACCTCGCTGGAGGGGCCGAGCTCCCCCTGGGAGAGAACGGTGCCGTCTAAGCGCATCTTCACCAGCATATCCTCGGACATGAAGCCCTTGGAAACGCCCGTGGGGGTCGTCCAGATGAGATCGTCGTCCACCTTGCAGCTGATATTGCCGTCGTTGGCAGCCACAAAGTTTTTGGCATACATACGCTTTCCAATTTCTACGATCAATTTTTTCGCTTCATGATCCGTTGGATAAGGGCGGGAGCTGTGCATCCATATCACCTACGCATTTTCTGTATTCAGCGAAACTAAAACGATTAGTTTATGTTTAGCTGCATATACTCATAAACTAACTTAACAAGTCCTGTTTACATTATAGTAATTGTACCTATCATTGTCAACAAATTCTTTGCAAAATTTTAACCTTATCTTGTAATATTTACTAAACAAAAACTACCCATTTTCATTACATATGGTTTGAAAATGGCTTGTTTACTGGCTTTCCATTGAATTCAAAAAAATTACTAAAAAACGCGAAAATTTACTTGCACTCATTCGTGAATGGTGCTATACTAGCGTCAACAAGGGGTGACCGTCTGCTAAATACCCCGAGAATTTAATAGGAGGTTTACCATGAAAAAAATCGTTGCTCTGGCATTGGCTCTGATGATGGTGCTGGCCCTGTGCACCACCTCGGTAGCGGAAACCACCAATCCCGTGGCCGGCAAGAAGGTTGCTTACATTATGCAGCTGACCTCCGCCACCATCTTCCAGATGTGGAAAGATTCCTGCGCCGATCTTTCCGCCGCCCTGGGCGTACAATTCGACTTCTTCTTCTGTGACAACGACTTCAACCGCTGGCAGGACACCATCAGCCAGTGCGCCGCCGCCGGCTATGACGGACTGCTCGTCAGCCACGGCAACAAGGACGGCTCCTATGTATTCCTGAAGGAAATCACGGAACAGTATCCCGATCTGAAGATCGTGTGCTTCGATACCCAGTTCTATGCAGACGGCGAAGCCAAGAAACTGTCCGGCGTAACCCAGCTCTTCCAGCAGGACAAGAGCCTGGTAACCGTTCTTCTGGACAACCTGATTGAGAAGTTCGGCGAAGGCGTCCGCCTGGTGAAGGTATGGCGCGGCCCCAACTACAACAGCCCCTTTGATCGCCGCGAGGTTGGCTGGCAGGAATACGAAGCCGCCGGCAAGATCGTCACCGTGGGTGAGATTCAGCCCCTCCAGGATACCGTTGATTCCGCCAACGCCGTGACCGCCGCCTTCCTCCAGGGCCTCAAGCGCGAGGACGTGGATGGCCTGGTTGCCTACTATGACGCGTATGGCCAGGGCGTGTACAACGCCATCGTCGAGAACGACAACTTCAACGGCAATGTGGGCGCTGCCCTGCCCATGACCTCCGTGGACATCGACCCCGTGGACGTAACCAACATGCAGACCCGCCCCGACATCTGGACCGCCGCCGGCACCACCGACTGGACCCTCAACGGCGAAATCGCGATGCGCTTGCTCTTCCTCCAGATGGCCGGCGAGTATGACAAGATCTACGATCCCGCCTCCGGTCAGTACGGCGTGGACGTGGTGGAAGTGCCCGGCACCGCCATCCTGGCCAGCCAGCTGAAGTCCGAGTCCACCGTGGAAAACCTTGGTGAAATTGCTTCCGAAACCTACGGCAACCTGGATTATCTGTCCGTAGCCGACTGGATGCCCAAGGATCTGATCCACAAGTAAGCCTGACCCGGAGCCAAACCCTTTGAGCAAAGTTTTGACAAAGAAGCGTCGGAGTCCTTGCTCCGGCGCTTCTTCCTTCCGGGTTTCTATGCTATACTGGTGGCAGACAACAATGCGAAATATGCCGCCCTGGCAACGCAGCAATGTTTGGAATTTGTGTTACCAAGAGGAGAGGGAAGTTCATGGATCAACTCACGCTTGGCACAAGGAACGTCTCCATTGAGTTTCCCGGCGTAAAAGCGCTGACCAACTGCAATTTTGAAGTGAAGACCGGAGAAATCCGGGCAGTGGTTGGCGCCAATGGAGCCGGAAAATCCACCCTGATGAAGATTCTTTCAGGGGCAAACCCCACCTATACCGGCGAGGTATACCTCAATGACCAGCCGCTGGAACTGCGCTCCACCATGGTGGCCAAGAAGCACGGCATCCAGATCGTGTTCCAGGAGGTAGACACCGCGCTGGTCCCTACCCTATCCGTAGCGGAAAACGTGATGCTCAACCATATGGTCATGGACTATCCATCCCCCCTCATCAACTGGAACCGCATCCGTCGGGAAGCCAAGGAGATTCTCTCCCGGCTGCGCATCGACGTGAACGTGCGCAAGCTGGTGCAAAATCTCACCCTGGCACAGAAACAGATGGTGCTGATCGCCAAGGCCATCGCCGCCCAGTGCAATTTTCTGATCCTGGATGAACCCACCGCCCCCCTGAGCGACACGGAAACCGCCGAGCTGTTCCGGGTGGTGAAACATCTGCGGGAGACCCAGAATATCGCCATTATCTTTATTTCCCACAGAATCAACGAGGTTCTTCAGATCTGCGACTCCTACACCGTGATGCGCAACGGCGAAATCGTGGACACCACCCCCGTCACCCCCGGTACCACCACAAAGGAGATCGTGGAGAAGATGCTGGGCCGCTCCTTTGAGGAAATCTTCGCCAAGGAGAAAGTGGCCATCGGCGAGAAGATCTTTGAGGTCAACCATCTCAGTGGCGCCGACGGCAAGGTCAACGATGTATCCTTTTACGTCCGCAGGGGCGAAATTGTGGGCATCGCGGGCCTGGTGGGCGCGGGAAAATCCGAACTGTGCAAAACCATCTTTGGGGCCTACCCCAAAACCGGCGGATCCGTCCGCTATAACGGAACGGAACTGAAAATCAGCAATCCGTCCCATGCCGTGAAGAACCGGATCGCTCTTGTGCCCGAGGAACGGCGCAAGGAAGGCGTTTTGGTGAATGAAAACGTAAGTTTCAATCTGTCCGCCGCATGCCTTGGAAAATTTACCGCCCTGTCCTTCATCAACAAGCGCAAGGTGGACGCCAATGCCCGCAAGTATGTGAAGGATCTGGGCATCGTAACCCCCTCCATTCGGCAATACGTCCGCAACCTCTCCGGCGGCAACCAGCAGAAGGTGGCCGTTGGCAAATGGCTGGCGGCAGATTGTGACGTGTATATATTCGACGAACCGACCAAAGGTGTTGACGTAGGCGCGAAACATGACATCTTCCGCCTCATCAGCGACATCACCAAGCAGGGCAGCAGCGCGATCTACGCCTCCTGCGAAAACTCCGAGCTTCTGTCCATCGCAGACCGTATCTATGTTCTGTTTGACGGCAAGGTCATGGCGGAATTGGTGACCTCTCAAACCAACGAAGACGAGATCATGCACTACGCCGTCGGCAGCACCGTCCCCTACGCCTGAATCCAACGTTAAAAAGAGAAACGAGAGGAGACTCTTTATGCAAGCCACGCTGACCCCGCGCCCCTCCCAGGGCCGCAACGGAAACCCCATCTTCCGCTTCCTACTCAACTGGGCCGCGGTCATTACCCTGGCGCTGTGCTTTATCATCTTCACGTTGGTGAAGGGCAGCAGCTTCATGTCCGAAAACAACATGATCAACATTCTGCGAGCCATGTCCATTACCACGGTGTTTGGCATTGCCGCTACCGTGACCATGGCCCCGGACGGCTTTGACATGTCCGCCTGTACCCTGGCCAGCTGCTCCGCCTACGTGTTTGTGAGCTCATATCTGTGGTACGGCTTGCCCCTGTGGCTTTGCATCGTAGTGACCATCCTGGTGACGCTGCTTATGTACCAGCTCACCATGTTTCTGATCCTGGTCTGCAAGATTCCAGACATGCTGGCCACCTGCGCGCTGATGTTTGTCCACCAGGGCCTGGGCCAGTGGTACATCGGCGGCGGCGCGGTATCCACCGGCATGCGCCTGCCCAACGGCTCGGCCCCGGCCCGCACCACCCTGTCAGATTCCTTCTCCGCCATTGGCCGCTATCCCTGGATCATCATCATCATGCTGGCCTGCGTGCTGGTTGCCTATATCTTCCTGGAATACACCAAGCATGGCCGCTTCATCTACGCCATGGGCGGCAACAAGCAGGCGGCCAAGCTCTCGGGCATCAACGTGAAGGCCTACCGCTACCTGGCGGGCATGATCACCGCTGTGTTCGTCGCCATTGGCGGCATCCTGGTGTCTTCCCGTGGCAGCTCCGCCCAGGTGATGTGCTGCGACAACTACCTGATGCAGTCCCTGGCCGCCGTGTTCGTCGGCCGCTCCGTGGGCGGCGCGGAAAAGCCCAATGCCCTGGGCACGCTGGTGGGAGCCATGCTGGTGTCCACCCTGGAAAATGGCCTGACGATTATGGCTGTCTCCTACTATGTATTGCCCGCCGTCAAGGGCGCCGTGCTGGCTCTGGCGCTGATCGCCGCATACGCCGGCAAGAAGGAGCAGTAACGGGGTGGGACATTAGGGGCTTTGGCATAGGCTTCTCCCCTAGTCTCACATTGATCTTGAATCGAAAAAGAGAGTACCCTTCACGGGCGCTCTCTTTTATATATGAGCTCCTAATCATCATTAGGGGGCCAGGGGGGAGGGGGTCGCAACACTCCCCCCGGATCCCCTTGGCATTCCGTTTTCCTTACTAAAAATCAGCCTTCCCCACTCTTGTGCGCCGTCTCACAATACAGACACCGATACGTCTGCTTCCCCCGATCTGCCAGGAAGAAGATCTGATCCACTTCCTGCTCGATCTGGGTTATACACCGGGGGTTCTTGCACCGGATTACATTCACCACCCGCTGGGGAAGCTCCAGGTGCTTCTTGTCCACCCGCTCTCCATTGCGGATGACATTGACGGTGATGCCCGGATCTATGTATCCCAGCATTTCCAGGTTCACGGGAATCTCCTCGTCAATCTTGATGATGTCCTTCTTGCCCATGCGGGCGGATTTGGCGTTCCTGATGATGGCCACGGAGCAATCCAGGCTGTCCAATCCCAGGTACCGGTAGATCTCCATGCTGCGGCCCGCCCGGATATGATCGATCACATACCCGTTTTGAATGCTGTCAATGTTCATGCTTCACCCTCCAGCAGCTTTAGGATCAATGCCATGCGCACAAACTTGCCGTTGAGCACCTGGCGAAAGTAGGCAGCCCTGGGGTCGCTGTCCACCGCACGGCTGATTTCATTCACCCTGGGCAGCGGGTGCATGATGCAGAGGTCCTGCCGGGCCCGGCTGAGCTTTTCCGGGTCCAGGATGTAGCTGTCCTTCAGCCGCACATAGTCGGCTTCGTTGAAGAAGCGCTCCTTTTGCACCCGGGTCATGTAGAGGATGTCCAGTGTGCCAATCACGTCCTCCAGCTTTTCCACCTCGACAAAGGGCACACCGGCCTTGCGCATACTCTCCCGCAGATAGTCCGGGATACACAGCTCTCTGGGGGAGATGAGCACAAAGCGGATGCTTTTGTAGCGGGCCATGGCATTCATCAGGCTGTGGACGGTGCGGCCAAACTGCAAATCCCCGCACATGCCCACCACCAGCTGGTCCAGCCTCCCCTTTTCCCTGCGGATGGTCAACAGGTCTGTAAGGGTTTGGGTGGGGTGATTGTGGCCCCCGTCGCCGGCGTTGATGATGGGCACAGGGGATACCTGGGCCGCCACAGTGGGCGCGCCTTCCTTGGGGTGGCGCATGGCAATGATGTCTGCATAGCAGCCAACGGTACGCACCGTGTCCGCCACGCTCTCCCCCTTGGCGGCGGAGCTGCTGTCCGCGCTGGAAAAGCCCAGCACACTTCCCCCCAGCTCCAGCATGGCCGCTTCAAAGGAAAGGCGGGTGCGGGTGCTGGGCTCGAAAAACAGGGTGGCCAGTTTCCTGTGACGCATTTTCTCCCGGTATTCCCGGGGTTGGGCAATGATCTGGTCCGCCACATCCAGCAGCTCATCAATCTCCCGGGTGGAAAGGTCTACAATATCCAACAGATGACGCATCATTAAACCTCCTCCATCCAGATGGGGTCACTGGGATTGTCCCGAAAGCGCAGCAGCTGCCGCACCTGCCCCGGCTGGATGTAGCCGCTGTCCGCCGCCACCTGGGCCAGAATGTCAAAGTTGCACAGGCTCACGTTTTTCACCTGGGCCTCAGCCAGCCGCTGAAGGCCTTTGGCCATGCCATAGGTGAAGATGCTGGCGATGCCCAGAACATCGGCTCCGGCTTCCCGCAGGACCTGAACCACCTCAATCACGCTGCCGCCGGTGGAGATCAAATCCTCGATCACCACCACCTTCTGCCCCTTGTCCAGCTTTCCCTCAATCTGGTTCGTGCGGCCATGGTCCTTGGCTCCGGAGCGCACATAGCCCATGGGCAGACCCATCATGTGGGCCACAATCGCTGCGTGGGGGATACCTGCGGTGCTGGTGCCCATGAGGACCTGGCAGTCCGGGTATTCCCTTTGAACCAACTCCATCAGGCCGGTTTCAATCAGATCCCGGACCTGGGGCGCGGTAAGGGTAAGCCGGTTGTCGCAATAGATGGGGCTTTTGATGCCGCTGGCCCAGGTAAAAGGCTCCTGGGGCCGTAAAAACACGGCGCCGATGGAGAGCAAAGCCTTGGCGATTTGTTGTTCCATAACAGTCATCCCTCCCTATTTGTTGAGAAACTCCCTGACACAGCGGCGGTACATGGCAACCGGATCCTCTGCCCTGGTGATGGGCCTTCCCACCACAATAAAATCGCTGCCGCCCAAGCGGGCTTTCTCCGGAGTCATGACCCGGGCCTGGTCGTCGGCCGCGGAGTCTGCAAAGCGGATGCCGGGGGTCACGGTCTGGAAGGCCTCTCCGCAGGCATCCTTCACCAACCGCGCCTCCAGGGGAGAGCACACCACGCCATCCAGCCCCGCATCTTTGGCATTCTTGGCATAATGCGCTACCGTCTCCTCCATGGTGGCAGAGATCAGCAACTCGCGCCGCATTTTCTCCTGGCTGGTGGAGGTGAGCTGGGTGACAGCCAGCAGCTTGGCCCGGCTACCGTCCGGCCGGGTGAGCCCTTCCAGGGCAGCCTTCATCATGTCCATGGTACCCGCCGCGTGGACATTGGTCATATCCACTTCCAGTCTGGAAAGGGAACGCATGGCGGAAAGCACGGTGTTGGGGATATCGTGGAGCTTCAGGTCCAGAAAGATGCTGTGCCCCCTGGCTTTGATCTCCCGCAGAATCTGTGGCCCTTCCGCGTAAAACAGCTCCATGCCCACCTTCACATAGGGCTTTTCCTCGTCAAACCGGTCTAAAAAGGCATACACGGCTCCTGCATCCGGGAAGTCCAGGGCGATGATGACGTCTCCCTTGTTCATTTCCACGCACCTCCTATAATATCTTGCAGTTTGGTGATCCCATGGCGCTCCATGGCCAGGGGCAGATCCTGGATGATGGTCCTGCAGGCGTAGGGGTCGGTCAGGTTTTGTGCCCCCACCTGCACGGCAGCGGCCCCGGCCAGCATCATCTCCAGCACATCCTCCGCCGTGGCGATGCCTCCCATGCCAATCAAAGGGATTTTGACAGCCTGGGCAACCTGATACACCATGCGCAGCGCCACCGGAAAGATGGCCGGGCCGGAGAGCCCGCCCATGGTGTTGGCCAGCAGCGGCCTTCGCTTGCCCAGGTGAATGCGCATGCCCAAAAGGGTGTTGATGAGGGACAGGCCATCCGCGCCTGCATCCTCGCAGGCCTTTGCCACAGCCACAATGTCCGGAGCATTGGGGCTGAGCTTGATGTACACGGGCTTGGTGGTGACGGCCTTCACAGCCTTTGTCACCTGGGCCGCGCTATCGGGAGCCATGCCAAAGGCCATGCCGCCGCCATGCACATTGGGGCAGCTCACGTTCACTTCGATGAGGCCCACCTGGGGCGCCCCGTCAATCAGGCGGCAGCATTCCACATACTCCTCCAGGGAGAAGCCGCTGATGTTGGCCACCACGGGCTTGTGAAAGAAGGTGGCAAGCTCAGGCAATTCGTGAGCGATCACATGATGAATGCCCGGGTTTTGGAGGCCCACGGCGTTGAGCATCCCTGCCGGGCATTCCGCTATCCGGGGTGTGGGGTTGCCAAAGCAGGGCTGAAGGGTGGTGCCCTTGAAGGAGAAGCTGCCCAGGATGTTGATGTCATAGAACTGCCGCATCTCCTGGCCATAGCCGAAGGTGCCGCTGGCAGCCATCACCGGATTGTCCAGCACCCAGCCGGAGAGATTCACTGTGGTATCTACCATCTGATTTCCTCCCCCCTGAGTACCGGCCCGTCCTTGCAAATGCGCCTGCTGCCGTACTTTGTTTCACAGGAGCAGCCCATGCATACCCCAAAGCCGCAGGCCATCCGCTCCTCAAAGCTGTACTGCCCGGGGATGCCGCTCTCCTGGGCCTGGGCATGCACCGCTCTTAACATGGGCTCCGGGCCGCAGGCAAAGACATAGTCGAACTGCCCACGAAGTTCCTGCATGCCCAGAGTGACAAGGCCCTTCCGTCCTGCGGAACCGTCCAGGGTGCACAGATGCACGGATACCCCCAGGTCGGCGAACTCCCTGTCCAGAAAGATCTCATCGGCAGTACCAAAGCCCAAAACCACCACAGGCTTCTTCCCCAGAACCAGCAATGCCTTGCACAGGCCGAAAAGCGGCGGCGTGCCCACCCCGCCCCCTACCAGAAGCGGGCGTTCGCAGGCTTGTACATCCGGCAGTCCATCCACATCGTAGCCGTTGCCCAGGCCCGTGAGCAGATCCAGGGAATCTCCAGGCTGCATTTCGCCAAGCTGCCGGGTGCCCTGGCCCAATGCCTTGTAGATGAGGGTAAGGCTGCCCTGCTCTCCCTTCACCCAATCACATACGGACAAGGGGCGCCGCAGGTAGAAACCCGGCAGAGCCACCTGCACAAACTGGCCAGGCCGCGTAAGTTCCCGGGTATCCCCGGTGAGCTCCATCCGATAGACTCCCCGGGCAATTCTGCGGTTTTGATCCACATGAAAACGCATATCCAAAACCCTTTCCTATTCACTGTCAATGGTGGAGACACACAGGGTGATTTCCTCCAGGACATTTAATAGCACCCTAACTGTATCCAGGGCAGTGAAGATGGTGATGTTGTTCTCCACCGCGCAGCGCCGGATGATGGACCCATCCCTGTCGTGGCCAAAACGGTTTGGTCCCCGGGTGTTGATGACATAGCTGATGTGGCCCTTGCGCATGCCCTCCAGGATTTCCTCGCTGCCCTCGCTGATCTTCCGGCACAGGCGGGTGCGGATGCCGTTGCGCCGGAGGAACTCCGCCGTACCGCCGGTGGCCAGGATATTGAAGCCCAAATCATAGAAGCGGCGGATCAAGGGCAGAGCTTCCTCCTTGTCCCCGTCGGCAATGGTTGCCAGCAACGTGCCGTAGTTGACCACATTCATGCCGGAGGACTGAAGGGCTTTGTACAGGGCGCGGGTGAAGGTGCGGTCATACCCGATGGCCTCGCCGGTGGACTTCATCTCCGGAGTCAGATAGGCATCCATACCCTGCAGCTTGCTGAAGCTGAAGGCAGGAGCCTTTACATACCATTTGCTTTTTTCCGGGGCCGAAACCTCCGTAATCCCCTGCTCCCTCAGGCTTCTGCCCAGCATCACCCGGGTGGCGATATCCGCCATGTTAACGCCGGTGGCCTTGCTTAAAAAGGGCACAGTGCGGGAGGAGCGGGGGTTGACCTCGATGACAAAGACTTGATCGTTTTTATCCACAATGAACTGGATGTTGAAAAGCCCGATGATGCCAATGCCCAGGCCAAGCCGTACCGTATCGTCCAGGATGGTCTGGCGGGCTTTCTCGCTGATGCTGAAGGGCGGGTAGACGCTGATGCTGTCCCCGCTGTGGACTCCGGTGCGCTCCACATGCTCCATGATTCCCGGTACGTATACCGCCTCCCCATCGCAGATGGCGTCGGTTTCCAGCTCCTTGCCGATGATGTACTTGTCCACCAGCACAGGCTGATCCTTATCCAAGGCTACGGCAGTTTTCAGATAGCGGCGCAGAGCCTGCTCGTCAGGCACAATCTCCATGGCCCGGCCTCCCAACACATAGCTGGGACGCACCAACACCGGATAGCCAATGCGGCCGGCCGCCTCCACTCCTGCCTCAATGTCTGTGACCGCCTCCCCCGGAGGCTGAGGGATGCCCAGCTCCCGCAGGACCTTCTCAAAGGCTTCCCGGTTTTCCGCCCGGCAGATGGCCTCCACCCCAGTGCCGATGATGGTCACCCCCATCCCTGCCAGACCCTGGGCCAAGTTGATGGCGGTCTGGCCGCCCAATGTGACCACTACGCCCTTAGGCTCCTCCAGGGTGACGATGTTCATTACGTCCTCCAGGGTGAGAGGCTCAAAATACAGCTTGTCGCCGGTGGTATAGTCTGTGGAAACCGTCTCGGGATTGTTGTTGATCAGGATGGCCTCATACCCGGCTTCCCGGATGGTCCACACAGCATGGACGGTGGAATAGTCAAACTCCACTCCCTGGCCAATACGGATGGGCCCCGAGCCCAGCACGATGATCTTTTCCTTTGGGGAGACGCGGGATTCATTCTCCTGTTCGTAGGTGGAGTAGAAGTAGGGCACATCACTTTCAAACTCCCCCGCGCAGGTATCGATCATCTTGTACACCGGCAGGATGCCCGCCTTTTGCCTGAGGCGGAATACCTCCTGCTGGGTCATGTGCCAGCACAGGCCGATGTACTTGTCGCTGATGCCCATGCGCTTGGCTGCACGCAGGGTATCCAGATTTCCGGGGCGGGCGTGAAGCTCCCCCTCAAAGTCTACGATGTTCTTGATCTTGCTGAGGAACAACAGGTCAATTTTCGTACAGTCAAAAATGAGGCCAAGGTCGGCGCCTTTTCGGATGAGCTGGGCGATGGCAAAAAGCCGGTCATCGGTGCCCCTGGCGATATAGTCCAGCAGAGCATCGGCTTCCATGGCATCAAACCGGGGGCTGTGGATGTGGCAGGCCCCCACCTCCAGGGAACGCACGGCCTTTAGCAGGCTTTCCTCCAGGGTGCGGCCGATGGCCATCACCTCGCCGGTGGCCTTCATCTGGGTGGACAGGCTGTTATCCGAGCCTTCCAGCTTGTCAAAGGGGAAGCGGGCCATCTTGCATACCACGTAGTCCAGGGCCGGCTCGAAACAGGCCGGGGTGCTGAGCAGAGGAATTTCCTCCAGGCGCATGCCCACCGCCACCTTGGCGGATACCCGGGCAATGGGATATCCGCTGGCCTTGCTGGCCAGGGCCGAGGAACGGGATACCCGGGGATTGACCTCGATGAGGTAATAGGCGAAACTGAAGGGATCCAGGGCAAACTGCACGTTGCAGCCCCCCTCTATCTTCAGTGCGCGGATGACGGCAAGCGCACTGTCCCGCAGCAACTGTGTCTCCTTGTTGGTGAGGGTCTGGCAGGGACAAAGTACAATACTGTCTCCTGTGTGGACCCCCACAGGGTCCACATTTTCCATATTACAGATCGCGATGGCTGTATCGCCGGCGTCCCGCATCACCTCGTATTCAATCTCCTTGAAGCCCTTGATGCTCTTTTCCACCAGCACCTGTCCCACTGGGGAAAGCTTTAAGGCATGCTCCATCATGGGCAGAAATTGAGCCTCGTCATCTGCAAAGCCTCCGCCGGTGCCTCCCAGGGTGAAGGCTGGGCGAAGCACCACAGGATAGCCGATGGAGCGGGCGGCGGCAAGCCCTTCCTGGATGCTGGCTGCCGTGTGGGAAGGCAGCACCGGCTCCCCCAGGCTCTGGCACAGGGCCTTGAACTTCTCCCGGTCCTCCGCCATTTCGATGGCGGCAATGTCGGTGCTCAAAATCTCCACCTGGCACTCGTCCAGAATGCCCTTCCTGTGGAGCTGCATGACCAGGTTCAAGCCTGTCTGGCCGCCCAAGCCCGGCAGAATTGCGTCAGGCCGCTCGTAGCGGAGGATCCTGGCCACATACTCCAGCGTCAGAGGCTCCATGTACACCTTGTGGGCAATGTTGCCATCCGTCATGATGGTGGCTGGGTTGCTGTTGATCAAAATAACCTCATAGCCCTCTTCCTTCAGGGCCAGACAGGCCTGGGTTCCCGCATAGTCAAACTCAGCAGCCTGGCCAATGACGATGGGACCGGAGCCAATGACCACAATGCGGTGGATGTCCGTGCGCTTTGACATCACCCATCCCCCTTTCCCATCATGTCCGTAAAGCGGGCAAACAGGGCCGCGCTGTCATGGGGGCCTGGTGCCCCTTCCGGGTGGAACTGGACTGTAAAGACCTTGTCGTGGACGGACTCCGTTCCTTCAGCAGTGTTGTCCAGAAGGTTGACATGGGTTAGGGTGAGGCCGGTGCCCCTGAGGCTGTCCCCATGAACCGCATAGCCGTGGTTCTGGCTGGTGATCTCCACCTTGCCGGTCCGCAGATCCTTCACCGGGTGGTTGGCTCCCCGGTGGCCGAACTTCATCTTGTAGGTCTTGGCCCCATAGGCCAGGCTGATGAGCTGATGGCCCAGACAAATACCCATCATGGGCAGCTTGCCCCGCAGAGCGCCCAGCTCCCGGATCACGCCGGGTAGCCATGCCGGATCCCCAGGGCCATTGCTGACCACCAGCCCGTCGGGCTGAATGGAGAGGATGGTGTGGGCAGGGGTATCGTAGGGCAGCACGGTGACATTGCAGCCGGCCTGGTTGAGCTTGCGGATGATGTTCTGCTTGATGCCGCAGTCCAGGGCTACCACAGAAAAGCGGGGATTGGCGGTTGGTGCGTACCATTTCTTCCTGCAGCTGACCTTTTGCACGCAGTCCCTGGGGATGCGGAAAGCTTTTATCCGCTCCAGTGCCTCCTGGTCGGGAAGGCCGGCGTCACACAGCAGCGCCCGCTGGCTGCCTTCGCTGCGGATCATGCGGGCGATCTGGCGGGTATCCACTCCGCTGATGGCAGGGATGCCGCTGTCCTCAAGCAGCTCCCCCAGGGGCTTTACAGAGCGGAAGTTGCTGGGAAAATCACTGTATTCCCGCACCACCATGCCGCCAATGAGAGGCGAACGGCTCTCATTGTCCTCGTCGGTGATGCCGTAGTTGCCGATGAGGGGATAGGTCATCAGCACCATCTGTCCCGCGTAGCTGGGGTCCGTCACCATCTCCTGGTAGCCGGCCATGGCGGTGTTAAACACCAGCTCGCACAGGGCCTCCCCGGCAGCGCCAAAGCCCGTGCCATAATGAACGCTGCCGTTTTCCAGCACCAGCTTCCGGCTCACTCTCTCTCCCATACCATTTCACCTCCCACCAGAGTGCCTATGCAGCTTCCAAAAACCTTCCATCCGGAAAATGGGGTGGCCCGGCCCAGGGAAGCAAACCCAGCAGGGTTCACTGTGCTTTGGGCATCCAGGTCGAAGATGGCGATATCCGCAGGCTGCCCAGCCTCCAAGGTGATTTGCGGCAGGCGGAAGCGTTTGCGGGGGGCCATGGTCATGGCCTCCAGCAGCCGCTCCAGAGGAAGCTGCCCTTTTTTAACCAGCCCGGTATACAGCACCGCAAAGGCGCATTCCAGCCCCACAATGCCATTGGCGCTGCCCGCCAGGCCTCTGCTTTTTTCCTCCGCGCTGTGGGGGGCGTGGTCTGTGGCGATCATGTCCACTGTGCCGTCGGCCAGGCCCTCCACCAATGCCAGCCGGTCAGCCTCCTCCCGGATGGGCGGGTTCATCTTCCAGCTGCCGTCCTCCTGCAGCCAGTCATCCTGCAACAGCAGGTAATGGGGTGCTGTTTCGCAGGTAACGTCCACACCTTCCCTTTTGGCCCGGTGGATCAGGGCCACGCTTTCCTTGGTGGACACGTGGCACACATGGTAGCGGCAGCCTGTTTTTCTTGCCAGGCGCAGATCCCGCTCCACCTGCCACCACTCGCTTTCGCTGGAGATGCCCTTGTGCCCATGGGCTCCGGCATACCGCCCGGCATGGATGTATCCGCCGTGAAGCAGGCTCTCGTCCTCGCAATGGGCCACCAACAGACCATCGATGGCCTTGACCCGGCGCATGGCCTCTTCCATGATGCCTTCCTCCTGCACGCCCCGGCCGTCATCGGAGAAGGCGATCACATGGGAGGATAATGCCGGGAAATCCACAAGCTCGATACCCTTTTGGCCTTTGGTAATGCTGCCGTAGGGATACACATGGACGCAGGCATCCCGGCAGATGAGGTTCTGCTGCACCTTCACATGCTCCGCGCTGTCGGGCACGGGGTTCACATTGGGCATGGCGCACAGCGCCGTGTACCCGCCCCTGGCTCCGGCCAGGCTTCCGGAGGCAATGGTTCCCTTATATGAAAAACCCGGCTCTCGAAGATGTACATGAACATCAACAAGACCCGGGATTAACAACTTGCCCTGAAGGGGAGTAACGAGAGGAACTCCACCGCCCTCCCTGAATGAGGAAGAATCAACAACTCTCCCATGAAAAAGAAATACGTCCCCTCTTTCAAGCCTGCCTTTTCTGTACAGCGTACCATCCGCAAGCAATCTCAGCATGCCTTTTCTCCTTCCGCATACACGCGAGGGGGATTACTTTCAAGAAGGTATTGTGCATGAAGGGAGACAAAAAGTCAAGGGAAACTTACGAGATTCCTTCCAGGAGTGAACGAACACAATGGATGATCATTTTGATCATTGGACACCTGCCGCCCACACTCGTTATTTGTCAGAAAGACAGGGGTTCGCGCGAATAAAGCACTTATGGATCACAAACTCCAATGAATGATTTTGATAAAAAACTTTCAAATAGCGATTGACACATTGTGTATACAATGTTATTATTATCACAAACAATCACGTTCAAAATAAATCGAAGAGATTTTGACGGTCCAGAAAGATCTGAACCGCAAAAAATAAGAAAAGGAGACCGAACCCTATGAAAAAGCTGATTGCACTGGTACTGGCTCTGATGATGGTAGCAATGGTGGGCATGTCTTTGGCGGAAGGCAAAAAGGCGGTATCCGACCTGAAACTGGGATTCATTCTGGGCAGCCGTGAACACGCCTTCTATCTGGCGATTGAAGATGGCATTAACGCCGCTGCCAAGGATATGGGCTTTACTGCTGTCGTCCTGGAAAGCGAACTGTCCGGCGCCGTAGCGTCCGAGCGCATTGAAACCCTGGTGGTCGATGGCATGGATGCCATATCTCTGGCTTGCAATGAGCCTGCAGGCGTGAAGAACGCGATTGAGGCGGCCGACGCAGAAGGTGTTCCGATGTTCACCTTCGACTGCACAACCGACCTTCCCGGCATCATCAAAAGCTTCGTGGGAACCGACAACTTCAAGGGCGGCGTTGTTGGCGGCGAAGCCACCATCGCCGAGCTTGACCGGCTGGGCCTCAAGGACGGCGCGACCGTGGGTATTATCGGCTATCCGGAACCCCAGAGCTGCATCGACCGTGAAAACGGCTGGCTAAGCGTTGTGGAAGCCAAGAAGGAAGAATACAACCTGACCATCGTCAACATCGGAAACTACGAAGGCCAGGCTGATAAGGCACAGAACCTGATGAGCGATGCTCTGATCACCTATCCCGACATGGCCGTAATCTTCACCGTGGGCGATCCTGCTTGCATCGGCGCTTTGGCAGCCATCAAGAGCGCAGGCGCTTCCACCCGGATGATCGGTTTTGATGCCAACCCCGAAGCTCACGAAGCCATCCTGGATCCCGAGAATGGCAAGATCTGGTTCGCAGACGTGGCCCAGGATCCCTACCAGATTGGCTATCAGATTTCCACTCAGATGGTGAAATACCTTACCGAAGGTGTGGTAGACGCCGAAACGATCCTCATTTCTCCTTACCTTGTTGATGCTTCCAATGCGGTAAAGAAGTAATTCTGACAAGCCCAGATGTGAAGCCTTGCCCAAGGGGAAATCCATCCAAAGTCTGGTATAGGCTTCCTGAGGGAGATCCACCATCCGGCGCGGCGGGCACCCATCCATCGCCCGTCACGCCGGATGATTGGTTTAGGAGTGAATCCACAGGCCGGTCCAATGGCAACAAAATTCACCGGCAAGGAGTGATTGATACGCAGCCGTGCTTGCAAGCCGTGCATATCTCAAAGGTATTCCCGGGTGTCAAGGCCCTGACGGATGTTTCCGTGGATTTTTATCCCGGTGAGGTCCACGCGCTCATGGGGGAGAACGGTGCCGGGAAGTCCACCTTGATCAAGATCCTCTCGGGGGTGTATACCCCAACCGAGGGGAAAATTCTGCTGGATGGGAAGGAAATCATCTTCAAAGGGCCCAGGGATGCGCTCAATCTGGGAATCTCGGTGATTCACCAGGAGTTGAGCATCGCAAAGGATTTATCGGTTACAGAGAACATATTTCTGGGGGAAGAAAAAAAGCGGGGTTTGTTTTTGGATAACCGCCAAATGCAAAGCCAGGCGACCGAGCTTCTCAAGTTTATGAAGGTGGACCAGAGCATCAAAGCTACCGACATCGCCGGAAATCTGACTGCCGCGCAGCAACAGATGGTTGAGATTGCCAAAGTGCTCAACAAAAAGGCCAAAGTGGTCATCATGGATGAGCCCACCTCTTCCCTCTCCGAACGTGAAATCAATGCTCTGTTCGAGCAAATTAATATTCTTCGAAGAAACAACGTAGCCATCGTGTATATCACCCATCGCCTGAAGGAGATCTTCCAAATGTGCGACCGGGTTACCGTCCTTCGGGATGGTTGCCATGTGCGCACCAACATGCTGACAGACGTCAGCGAACAGGAACTGGTTTCCAGCATGGTTGGCCGGGAAATCAAGGACTATTTTATTCATACACAGCACAACAGGGGCGAAGAAATGCTGCGGGTGGAAGGGCTGACCCGCAACAAGGAGTTTTACAACATTTCCTTTACCGCCCACAAAGGGGAGATCCTGGGTATTGCGGGGCTGGTGGGAGCGGGCCGAACCGAGGTCATGGAAACCATCTTTGGAGCCCGCATGCCCGATCAGGGCAAAATTTTCGTGAAAGGCCGCCAAGTGCGTTTTTCCAGCCCCAAGGATGCTATTGAACATAAGATAGGCATGGTGACGGAGGATCGCCGCACCACAGGCCTGATGCTGAAGGCCATGGTAAAGGACAACAAAGTACTGCCCAGCCTGGTCCATCACTGCAAGAACCTCAACTTTGTGGACCAAAAGTGGATCAAAGAGGTCAGCAGAGAATACGTTGCCAAACTGCGGGTGAAAACCCCCAGCATCGACGCCTCCGTGCAGAACCTATCCGGTGGCAATCAGCAAAAGGTGGTGCTAGGCAAATGGTTGATTGCCAACAGCAAAATTCTGATCTTGGATGAGCCTACTCGCGGCATCGACGTAAACGCAAAAACGGAGTTCTACAGCCTCATGAACGACTTTGTAGCCTCCGGCGGTTGCATTGTGATGGTTTCCTCGGAACTGCCCGAGGTGTTGGGCGTGGCAGACCGGATCCTGGTGATGAGGGAGGGCCGCATCAGCGGCGAGCTCTCCCGGGAAAAGGCCAGTGAACAGGCCATCATCCAACTGGCCAGCCATACCAGTGATATGGGATAACGAAAGAGGTGTTGGATTATGAACCAGGATTTGGCGGCAACAAAAAGATTCGACTTCAAAAGCTTTTTCGTCCGCAACATGGTGTTGGTCATCCTGATCATCCTGTTTTTGGGATTTGGCCTGGGAACCTCCGGCAAATTTTTCAGCATGGCCAACCTGGTCAATCTGACCACCCAAATGGCAATCAACGCAATGCTGTCAGCAGGTCTGACCTACGTCATCATCCTGGGCGGCATTGATATTTCCGTTGGCTCGGTGGCAGCCTTGGCCGGGGTTGTGAGCGCTCTTGTGGCCAGCGGGATGCCCCAAATGAGCATCGGTATGTCCCTGGTGGTATTGGTCGTGCCGGCATTTATCGTGGGCGGTGTCTGCGGCTCCTTCAATGGGCTGATGATCACCCGCTTTAAGGTGGTTCCCATGATAGCCACCCTGGCCATGCAAACCATTGCCAGGGGGTTAAGCTTTATCTTCTCAGGGGGCACAGCTGTGTTTGGCGCTCCCAAAGAATACAGCTGGCTTGGGGCCGGACGTTGGCTGGTAACCCCCGACAAACCGACTGGTTGGATACCCAACATCACCATCTTCGTGATCATTGCGGTCAGCATCATGGCAATCCTGCTCAGCAAAACGGTTTTTGGACGGCATGTGTACGCAACGGGAAGCAATCTTCAGGTGGCCCATCTCTCCGGTGTCAACACCAAACGGGTCATTTTCCTGGGGCACGTGTTGTGCAGTGTGGCAGCCGCGCTGGCAGGCGTGCTGAATGCATCAAAGCTCCAAAACGGGCAGCCCGCTGCTTGTGAAGGATATGAAATGTATGCCATCGCCGCCACCGTCCTGGGAGGTACCAGCCTCAACGGCGGCAGCGGTTCCGTGGCTCGGGCCATGATCGGCGTGGCAGTTATCGCTGTCATCAACAACGGTATGAACCTGATGCATATCAGCTCCTATTGGCAAAAGGTGGTCATCGGTGTGATCATCCTGTTGGCGGTCATCATGGACATGGCCCAGAAGAACAAAAAGTCGTAAATTGCCTGTGGGGTGAATGGATTGAACTGGTTTGAAGAGACCAGGGATTACTACGGGGCCAGGTGGTTTGCCGGTATGGAACTCGCCTATCCCCAAAGATGGAAGCTTTTTCACGGTAATGCGAGCAGCGCCACCCTTATGAAGAGAACTCCAACCAAGGATCGGGTTGCCGTCATCATCAGCGGTGGAGGATCAGACGGCCCATTGCTTCCAGGTTATGTGGGCGAAGGGCTGGCGGATGCCTGCATTGTTGGCGCGCCTTACTGCGCACCCAATGCATACGCCATTTACGAGGCAGGCCTCCATTTGGGCGCGGAAAAAGGGGTGCTTCTTCTCTACAACAATTTTGCCGGCGACTTTTTGAACAATGATATGGCGGCGGAATTGCTGCACCTGGACAACGTGATGGTGGAATCCGTGGCAGCCACAGATGATATGGGCATGGCAGTGGGTGAACCCCGGGAAAACCGTGGAGGACGCTGTTCGCTGCCGTTTCTCATCAAGCTGGCCGCAAACGCTGCCAAAGACGGGCTAAGCCTCCAAGAAACCGCCGCCCTTGTCCGAAAAGCCAATGACCGCTGCACTACACTGTGTGTGGCGGTAGACCTGCAGCAGGGCCAAATCTCCTATGGCAATGGTTTCTCCGGGGAGCCGGGCTTTAGAACGGAAACCCATATGGACGTGAAAAGGGTGGCGCAGGAATTATCGGACATGGTGCTGGAGGACCTTAAGCCCCGGGAAGGGGAGAAGCTTATGGTGCTGCTCAATCGCCTGCGCCTGACCAGTTACGCGGACAGCTACAACATGGCGTTGCGTGTACACGAGTCCCTTTCCAAGCACTTTGAAGTGGCTCAGCTGCGGGTGGGCGCGTTTTCCAACATCCTGGATGTTTACGGCTACACCTTGACCTTGTTGTGTGCTGATGCTCCCATGCAAAAATATCTGGAGAATACGATTGGAAGCGACAGTTTTCTGCTATAATCGGTCCGTTATGGATGGAAAATCTTGACTGAGCTGGGGTGTGAACATGTTTCCGGAAGAAAGAAAGCAGAAGATTTGCGATTTGGTCAACGAAAGGCACTCCATCAAGGTAACGGAGCTCAGCCAGCTGATGGGGATCTCAGAAGTAACCATCCGAAGGGATCTGGAAGAACTGTCACAACAAAAGCGGCTGTTGCGCACCCATGGAGGAGCCATGGCCATGTACTCGGTGGGCAGCGAAATCAGCGCGGAAGAACTGATTCGCAGCAACAAAAATATTGAAGAGAAACGGGCGATTGCCTCCCTGGCCTATACCATGCTCAACGACAAGGATACCATCTTTGCAGACGGTTCCTCCACAGTTCATGAACTGATCAAGCTGGTTGCTACCGGATCCAAAAAACAAATCAGTGTTGTAACAACCTCCCTGACCACGGTTAATGCCCTGTCGGAATCCTCCAACGCCAAGGTGATCATGGTGGGTGGAGAGGTGAACTATCGCCACAACCATGTGGAAGGTTACCTAACAACAGCAGCCATCAGCAACCTGCGGGCAGACAAATGTTTTATTGGCATCAATGGGATCGATGAAGCCTTCGGCTATTCCACACCCCGTTTTCCAGAAGCGGAACTGAAAAGCGAGATGGTACGCTCCTCGATTCAATCCTTCATTCTGGCGGACCATACGAAGTTTGGCAACTCCTATCTGGCCAGAATGAGCGCAGACTGCGACTATATCATCACCGACGCCCGAAAGCAGGGCTATGATTATGATTGGCTTGCAGATCGGTGTACCGTGCTGTTTGCCAGCGAAAGTCAGAAGGAGGGGATATAGGCATCCATGGATAAGATCACGACTGATGGGCTGAGAATGGCATTGCTTTGCGCAGCGCGGCAAATCATAAAATCTGAGCCCTATCTGACAGAAATCGACACCATTATCGGCGATGGAGATCACGGCAGTGGGATGAAAACAGGTTTTTCCGCTCTGGAAGAACTCCTTATGGGGCAGCAGTTTCAATCCCCGTATGAATTGCTGCACGCGTCCGGCTTGTGCCTGGTTCGAACCATGGGAGGAGCATCAGGCGTATTGTTCGGCACATTATTCATCGGCGGGCTTGACCAACTGCAGCATACGGATTGGGTGACTGCCCAGGAACTGGTGTCCTTTTTGGAAAAGGGAGTGAAGGCCATACAGACCCGTGGCCGGGCAGGGCCTGGAGACAAAACCATGTTGGATGCACTGCTCCCCGCCGCAAAGGCCATGACGGACGAGTTGGAAAGGAGTGGGGATATCTCCGGAATTTTACGGGAAGCCCACCTGGCCGCACTGGAGGGGGTTGAAAAGACCAAAGCCATGCTCCCACGGACGGGTCGCTCGAAAAACTTCAGGGAAAAGGCCATTGGTTATCCGGACCCAGGGGCGATATCGGTTTCCATCCTATTGCAGGGATTATCTGAGGGCGTTGAACAATTCAGTAGAGGAGAATGAGAGAGTATGGCATTGGAGAAAGTCAGTGAAATCTTAAAGATGGCGGATCGGGCGAAAACATCAGCGATTGCTTTCAACTGCGTGGATTACCCCATGATCAAATCGGTAGTGAAGGTAGCGGAGGAACTGAACAAGCCCACCATCATCATGCTGTATCCGGAACATGCAAGGGACAAACACTGGACCACCCCTGCCGTATTTGCGGCCGCTGTGAAAACGGAAGCGAAAAAGGTCAAGGTACCCATCGGGTTGCATTTGGATCATTGCAGTGATTATAATTATATCCTGGCAGCCATCAAAGAAGGGTTCCAATCCGTCATGTATGACGGATCCATGCTGTCGGTGGAAGAAAACATCAAAAACACCCGGGAAGTAGCCAAGGCCGCCCATGCCTTGGGCGCTGATGTGGAAGCTGAATTGGGCCGGGTAGGGTTTGCCAACACGGTTACAGACCAGAGTGATGAGGATATGTATACCAAAGCCGAGGTTGCTGCCAGTTTCTGCGAGCAAAGCAACTGTAACAGCGTGGCTGTTGCGGTAGGCACTGCCCACGGTTTCTATAAGGAGACTCCAAAGCTTGATATCCAGCGCCTCAAGAGCATCAATGCAGCCACCGATGTGCCTCTGGTAATGCACGGCGGCAGCGGCGTGCCCGACGAACAGCTGGAAATCGCATTCAGGGAAGGCATTAACAAGTTCAACGTTGGTACGGAATTCTTCTATCTTTATTACCAAACAATGCAGGAGTTCTGCAGCGCAGGGCATCCCGACTTCTTTGATCTCCCCCTGCTGGCTCAGGAACGGCTGGAGAACTATCTGCGGACCAAGATGCTGCTGTCCAAACTGTAATTACCCGCCTCTGCCCGGGTAGGAGGAACCATCCTCCTACCCATTGACACGTGGATCAGATCAGAAGGAGTGAATGGATCATGAAGAAAATCATGAACACCGCTGCGCATTTTGTGGATGAAATGCTGGAAGGTATCCTGGCAGCCCACCCGGATCGAGTGAAGCTGTGTACGGGGAGCAACCGTGTGATCCTGAACGCCCATCCCCCCAGGGAAGGCAAGGTGGGTATCGTAACTGCTGGGGGCAGTGGCCATCTTCCTGTTTTTTTGGGATATGTGGGAGATGGGATGCTTGATGGCTGCGCGGTTGGCAATGTGTTTGCCTCTCCCTCTGCCAGTGCCATGGCGGCCATGATTCGTGCCTGCGACCAGGGTGCCGGCGTATTGTGTCTGTATGGCAACTACAATGGGGATAAACTGAACTTTAACATGGCCTGTGAGGAAGTTGAATTTGACGATATCCGTACCCGTACCGTACTGGTCATGGATGACGTAGCCTCCAGCCCGCCGGAGAAAGCGGACAAACGCCGCGGTGTGGCAGGAATGGTGTACGCCTTCAAAGTGGCAGGTGCTGCCGCTGTGAAGGGCCTTGACCTTGACGGGGTGGCAGCTGCTGCCCAAATGGCCCTGGACAATACCCGCACCATGGGCGTAGCGCTTTCGGCCTGCATCGTTCCCGAAGCAGGCAAAGCCACCTTTGCCATTGAGGATGATGAGATTGAGATCGGCATGGGGATTCATGGAGAACCTGGCATCGAAGTACGCAAGATGATGACAGCCGACCAGATTGCAGAGTTGGTGCTGGAAAAACTAATGAATGACATGCCCCTTCATGCAGGTGATGAAGTGAGCATCATGGTCAACGGGCTGGGTGCTACTCCCCTGGAGGAGCAATACATTGTCTACCGCCGCCTCCACAAAATATTGACGGATAAGGGCATCAAGGTATTCATGCCCCATATCGGCGAGTTTGCCACCTCGATGGAAATGGCCGGATTGTCCGTCACCCTGATGAAGCTCAATGACAGCCTGAAAGAATATCTGGCAGCCCCTGCCTCAACGCCCTTTTATACCAATGCCAATAAGTAAGGAGGCCTTGTTGTGATCCGGATCGAAAACATCCAGGCTGCCTTTGCGGCCATCAGCCGGCAGATGACCGAAAACCGGGGCTACCTGATCCAACTGGATGCCCAAAACGGCGATGGAGATCTGGGAATCTCCATGGATACCGGCTTCAAAGCCGTTCATGACTATCTCCAAAACCCGGATGAAACAGACCTTGGGCGGTTGTTTTTGAAGGCATCCAAGGTTCTCAATGAATCCTCCCCCTCCTCCCTGGGAACCATTCTATCCTTTGCCTTGATGGGCATTGCAAAAGCATTGAAAGGCAAGGAGACTGCCCAGACGGATGAGATGGTTGCAGCCATGGACGCGGGTGTAAAGCTCATCATGGAAAAGGCCGGGGCCAAGCCCGGTGAAAAAACAATCCTGGATGCACTGTGCCCCGCCATCAATGCACTGCAGACCTCTGCCGTACAGGATACAAAAAGCCGTTTTCAAGATGCTGCTGCGGCTGCAGCCCAGGGCTCTGAAAGCACCCGGCAGATGCGTTCCGTCCATGGACGGGCCGCTTACTATGGCGACAAGAGCATCGGGATTCTCGATGGCGGTTCCGTGGTAGGACGTCTTATCTTTGAAGGCATTGCACTGTCCCTGTAGAGTGAGCATGATCCGGCAGTGTTCTGTCCATCGCGCACCATACCAAAGGGAGTATCCTCAACAAGGGGATACTCCCTTTTTCATGTGAAGTGTCAGGACCATCCCACGTTTTTGCATAGCTTTTTGGCCTATGCACACCCTAGGCTTACCGGAAAGCCACCAAAGGAGGATAAGGGATGCTGCGCCAATTCAAACGGGATATGCTGGTGGGCGGGATTGGCTATCCCCTGCTGGAAATCCTGTACAGGGGAAGAAGCCACTGGACCATGGCCGTAGCCGGGGGACTGGGCATGGCCCTGCTCCGCCACACAGGTATGACGCAAAGACACCGCCCGCTTTGGCAGCAGGCGTTGCTGGGCGGCCTGCTGATCACAGGCGTGGAATACGCCGTGGGCAGGGGCTTTAACCGGGGATATCATATCTGGGATTACAGGCGCATGCCCCTGAACCTTCACGGGCAAATTTGCCTTGCCTATACCCTGGGCTGGTGCGCCCTCAGCGCGGCGGTTCTGGCGCTGATGCGCAGGCGGGTCTGATGCTCGCCCTAAAACTCTAGGCTACCGCGGAGGTGCGGGCCAGGGCCAGCATAGCCGCCATTTGGTCCAGGGCCGCCTTCCGGTCAGGGGCGGAGGTGAGGAAGGCAACCTTTCCCTGAATGCCCGTGTCCAACTTCTCCAGCCCGCCCTCCCGGAGCTTTCGCAACAGCTGCATGGCCGTGCCCAGGTTGCCGTCCACCAGGGCTACCCCATCTCCAACCACCTGCCGGATGGCCTTGCGCAGGAATACATAATGGGTGCAGCCCAGAACAATGGCCTTCACGGGCCTGTCCAAGTAGGGAGCGAGGAAGCCGCGCAGCATTTCTTCCACCTGTTCCCCCTCCAGCTCCCCCTGTTCCACCAGCTCCACCAACCCAGGACAGGGGATAGGCTGCGCGTCCTGGCCATAAAGCTCCATCAGCCCGGAAAATTTGGGCAGCCGCAGGGTCATCCGGGTGGCCAGTACCAGCACCGCTCCCTGACCGGGCATCAGGGCAGCGGGTTTTAAAGCAGGCTCCATGCCGATCACCGGCACGGTCAGCTCCGCCCGAAGGCTGGCCGCGGCCGCGCTGGTGGCCGTATTGCAGGCAATCAGAACGGCCTTGCAATTGCGTTTCAGCAGGTCGTCCACCACAGCCCTGGAAAGCTCCAGCACCTGATCGGGATGCTTGTCCCCATAGGGAGCGTTGCCATTGTCCCCATAATAGATAAAATCCTCAGCCGGCAGGAGACTCATGGCCTCCGCCAGTACGCTGATGCCGCCCAAACCGCTGTCAAATACCCCAATGGGCTGATGCCGCTGCTCCAAGATCGGCCACCTCCATTGAGGTTATTATACCTGGGTGAGGGGCGGTTTACAAGCACAGGGAATGGGTGTTTTCGGGAGCTGGACCTGGATGAATGCGCAGAAGGGAAGGGCACGGCCGTCCGTGCCCTTCCCCCTTTGCATCGATGGTCATGGGTTGAGATGGTTGCGTTAATTTGTGACTTTCACCTTGAAGGATGCAGTCTTGTTGGTTCCGTCATTGGTAAACACCTTGATGGTGGCGCTGCCGGGCTTATCCCCTTTGATATCGATACAGTACAATGGATAATAACTGCTGCCCACCTTAACGTAACATCTGTAGCCAGAATAGTACAACCTAGTTACTGAGTCAATTGGGCTTGCGACAGCTGGCGCAGAACTAGTAGCGCCAAAGTCATCGTTCCACGAAGTGCCATAAAAGTAAAGCATACCAAAGTTGGCGTCTTGGGTGTCACTTGTACTAACTCGCATGGACGTGGTGGATCTGATGGATCCACTGATACGATACAAGGAATTCCCAACCCTGTAGTATATATTGCTACTGGAAGATATCGTACCTACCAATGATGGAGAAGCAAGCTCCGCATAGGTATAGCCTATCACTCCACTTCCATCTGTCGCACGAGCGATGATTTTAAGATAGTAACTACCGCTTGCATAAAGCCACGAGTCATATAACCCCGATGCCACGGAAACCTTTCCCCCAGATATCTTGATATACTTGGTGTATGTGGAGGAGTTAAGGGCTGTGTAATAGGTGGAGTTTTCCATGTCATACACATACTGTGAGAAATAGGAATCATTGTACTCACGCAACTCGAAGGACCACGTCACATTCTTGATGGTTGGCGTACCATATGTGGAACCAACGGTTGCACTGAATTTGCGGCTCTTGCCAAAGGCGATGCTGGGATATATATTGTACAGTTTGGAAGAGTCTGTGTATACGTTGATGTTGGATGCCGGCACGATCACTTTGAGAGTAGCGGAAGCCGTCTTGCCGGAGCCGTCCATCACCGTACAGGTAATCTTTGCCGAACCTGTCTTTTCCGCACGCACCAAGCCTGCGGTACTGACAGTGAGAACGCTGGGATTGCTGCTGGTCCACAAAACGGGGCGGGAGTCCGCATTGTTTTCCAACTGCATTTGCGTGTCATCGGCAGCGGTACCTGGAACGTTGATGGAAAAAATGTTGCCACTAACAACACTGCCATTTTTGTATACAGCACGGGGATCACCGCTGGTAATGTTCAGCTTCGCCAGAGGCGCGCTTGTCACCACGAAAGTTGTTGTGTCAAATTTGCCGCTCTCCGCATCCTGCGATGTACAGGTGACGGTGATAACGGTACCGGCGGAAATGCTGGAAGGCACACTCAATACACCGGACGCGGAAATGGCGATCTTGTTGGCTTTGGATACGTCGTCTACCGTCCATGTCACCTTCTTGTTGCTGGCGTTGGCCGGCTGTATATCTGCTTTCAAAGTCATTTTCTTGCCTGCCACGATTTCGCCGTATCCGGAACCGTTCGCAACGTAGTTGGTGATGGTTACACCGGTTACAGGCTGTTTCACAGTCACGGTGGTGGAAACAGACTTGCCGCTGCCATCCAGCACCGTACAGGTAATTTTGGCACTGCCTGGTGCAACCGCGGTCATCAGTCCGTTTGCATCAACTGTCACTATTTTTACGTTTGAAGTCTTGAAGGCCAGTGAACGGGGATCGCTCAGAAGGCTTTTATCTGTCAAGGTGATGGTGGGTATCATAGTAAGGGTTTGGCCGGTTTTCAAGGTCACCTTGCTTGGGTAGGTAATTGATTTTACCATCAGTGGAACGATGGTCACCTGGTATGGTTCGCTTAGTTCGATGATATCAGAATCGGCGCTGACGACGCTGGCCTGCAATCTTACCACACCCGGTGCCTTGGCTGTCAGGATGCCCTTTTTCACGTCCAGGGTAGCAAACTCACCGCCGCTGACAATGCGCCATGTGGGCTTAAGAGAACTGGCAGGGCTTGTGGCTGCCTGGAAGGTAAACTTCTTACCCTTGGCCAGGTACTGTGTACCGATGGTTACGGATAGGGAATCGGGATTGAGGTCATCGATGGTGAAGGAAAGAGACGCTACGGCACTCTTGACTCCCTGGGCATTCACTGTCAGCGCTTTGATGGTTCTCTTGCCATACGCAAGGCCGGTCAGCGGCACATCAAAGGTGAAGGCGGTGGCACCACTGCCGCTCTTTGAGCCGTATTCAGCCATGCCGACAGTCACCTGACCGTTCTTGATGGCCGGCGTGGTTCCGTCGGTGGTGTAAACGATAAACTCGCCGTTCCAGCCACAGGTAATACGCACCTTGTCCTTGGTGGATACGTGCTTGGCATCGCCGCTTGTAATAAGTTCCAGGCCGGGTTTGCCGGCCATCTTCAGGAATACGTTACCAATGTTGATGATACCGGCGCCCATACCGGTTGCACTGCCAACTATCTTGGAGGTGTTACCGGTAAGCACCTTGCGCAGGTAATCCACATCGGCACGGTCAATGTCACCATCGCCGTTCAGGTCTCTGGTACCCCTAGCGCTGTAATACAGCGCGGCGCAACCCGTCGCCACAGGGCAGGACATGGACGTGCCGTCATAGGATTGATAGGTGGATGTGGACGGGGTTCCACCCCAGGCAGCGCATAGGATGTTAGATCCGGGAGCGGATAAGGTGGCGTTGGCATAGGTGGAGTAGAAAGAACGAGTGTTGTTATTGTCCGTAGAAGCGACGGATATCACACCATTATAGTTGGCGGGGTAGTTGAACGACTGCATACCGTCATTGCCTGTGGAGGCAAAAATGGGAATCCCGTTGTTAAGCGTATTGTTTACAGCGGTAGCCATGACAGGGCTGTAAAGCAGACCGCCAAGACTCATGTTGATAACGTATGCACCGCTCTCAATGGCTTTCTGCAGGCCATATACCTGATTTGCATAGGTGAAAGAACCAATTGAACTGGACGTATCACCTCTGAAAGCAAGGATCGTTACACCGGGAGCGATACCCGCCCCGCCCTTTCCATTATCCGCCTTACCGGCGATGATGCTGGCAACATGCGTGCCATGCGGATTCATTGTACTGCCGGAAATAGATGTGTTGAATCCCGATGATGAGTGTGGGGCGATATCTGCAACTTTACCGGAAAGCTCCTCATGGGCGGCCAGCACGCCACTGTCAAGTACAAACACCTTTACGCCGGAACTACCCTTGGTAAGGCCCCAGGCGGCATACGTGCCCACCACGTCATGCATGTACTGGTAGCCACTGGTGATGTTGGCATACCGCTTGAGCAGGTGATTGGTATTGCTGGGGTCTGCCAGGAAGGGATCATCGGTCTTTATGGTTGCCCATGTCTGCAGCGTCGGGATAGTGAAACCCAGCGCCCCGCTCTTTGGCTCCGTCTTCTTTCCCACAGGTGCGTCGGGATGATCGGGCTCCACGCGGTCGATTCCGTTCATGTACACAGCAGGCAAAAGCGTTGCTGCATCGGCGGAAGCAACCACAGCATCTGATGTGGAATGCTCCTCACCCAGGCGCAGCAGAGCGAAGCCGAAGACATCATAATAATAGACCAACTCCGCGCCATAAGCCTGAGCGTATCGCTGCGCTTCTTCCTTACTGTCCGCGTAAGCAAAGATATCGCGATCCACATAATCACTGCCTGGGTCCAGCCCCAGCAACTCTTTCACCATGCCGGAGGTGGTGAGCTGTTTCTTTTCATTCAACTGAGCCTTGCTTAGCGCGCTACCCCCGCCAAGCCCCGGAAAACCATACATCTCAAGGGTGTAGTTGTAGAGCTCTACCTGCAGAGCAGGCAACGGCTGGCCTTCATAGGTGACAACACTCTGCAGGGCAATCTCTCTATACTCCTCCTCCGAGAGGAACACGGGCTGCAACGCAGCGTCCAGATAGGCAGTTTGAATGGTCTCATTGTCCGTCGTGTAGGCGATGCAATCCTTCCCGACATATACGATACCATCCACGACAACCATGCCAAGCCTCGCCTGACGCTCTGCGCCGGAATAAAGCACCGTATCCGCGCTTACCCAGGCAAGCTGCGTGGAGAAAGCCTCTTCCAAATCTGCCTGTGCGGCAGACTCCTCAGACGCAACAAAGACCAGAGCAAACAAAGGGTATCCTTCGATCTGTATGTCGCTTGGAAGGGCCAGATAAGCTGCCAACTCATCATCGGCAAGCGCCAGCGGATCGCCAATATCGCAATAGCCCGTAATTTTTTCTTTCCCATCCAGCGTAAAGGTGACTTGAAGTGCCTCATCCGTTTGAACGGCATATGTCACACCATCCTCCGCCAGGGTACCCAGCAGGGTGGTTATCGCTTCGTCTGCATATATTTCTGTGTCTTTGGACAACTTCACAAGCCCTTGTATAAAAGGCACGGGTGTATCTTCGATGATTGGGGCAGGGCTTTCGATATCCGTAGGAGCGGGTGTATCCGTCGCTGCCGCACTTTCTGTCGGATCAGACGCAGGCGTTGGAATGTCCGGCTCTGCCGCAGGGGTAGAAGTGGATGTAGATGCCGGTGTTGGTTCAGGAGCGGATACAGGTGTCGGATCGGGCGTTGGCTGTGGTGTATCCGTTGGCACGAGCGTCGCGGATTCCTGCGTTACATCCACCTGTACGCTTTCACCAGCCTCCGCATCGGGTGGAGTACCTTCCGCCAAGCTTAAGGAGGACAACACCAACATCAATATCAACACCAAGGATAAGATACGCACGCCACGATGATGTTTCACAAAGACACCCCTTTTCAGTTTAAAATAGCTACAGGCTGTTGTATACTCAATGCATGGAAAAACGAAAGCCACCCATACGCTAAACCATGATGAATCTAGTGCAGCTGGTTAATACCATTCACGGACAGAGCAGGCCAGCCGTTTTCTTTGCCTTGCCGAATCACATCGTATATATCCCGGTCTGTGGTAAACACAGCCAAGCCGCCATCCCAATATTTAAGGTCAATCTCATATAGTTTGGCGATATCATGAGCCTCCTGCTCCGTAGCGGTGAAGGCGAGCAACTCACCCGCTACTACAGGAGTTGTCACTGCCGGAGATACCTCCACAGCAGGAAACTCAGCCGGCTGATTCTTTGTATAAAACATGGTGCGGAGCACAAATCCTAGCACGATCATCAACAAGATTCCTACCATTTTCATATACTCTACTCCAGATTTCTGATGTTTGGGGATATCATGGTGCTAACGTAACATCATGCCAGCCAGGAAAGTGTCGCAAGGCGGAGTCACCATTTCAAAGAATGATTCTCATTAATGAAGTACCTTGATGAATAATAAATAACCGCACGATGGTCATAGATAAATAAATAACTGCCTACATCGTGGTAAATATAACACGTATTGGAGCCTGTGTCAAATTATGGGTGCCCACGGATTTTCTGTCCGCACTCAGCACAGGAAAACCGCCGGAAAGCGGCATACGGGCATCGGTTTTTTCGGGAGGGCACAGCAAGCGTGGGACAGAAGAAGGGCACAGCTGCCCGCGCCCTACCCCCTCACGCCTTTATAAGTCATGGATTATTTGTCTTGGGCCGGTTCCACTTTTCAGGATCTAGCTGTAGCGCATTTTTTATACTGATTTCATTTTTCTGATCTTTCAGCAGGGCTTCCAGACGCTTTAATCGATCTCCCAATACGCTGGCCGTACCGGCCGTACTGTTCCAATCCTCGTAGAGGCTGTTGTTCACGTCCCCTGCAACCACGATGGGTGTGAATGGGCCGTAGTATTTAGTGCCCTTATAGATCACATACGAGCGCATCTTATACAACCAGCCCATCCTTGCATAAACCTGCGCGGTTGTTGTCACAGGTGCATCAATCCAGAACTCATCGTGAAGTATTGCAGTCGGTTTGACTTTTGTGAAGCTCTTCCCCAAGTTTTTTGACTGATACACCTCGTACCCACTTGCGTCTGCAGGAAGATCGAAAAAACCTTTATTGGACCAGTAGAGTCTAGTCCCCGTTTGCCACAGATTCTGTAGCACATAAAACTCTATGGGTGCGGTGGGCACAGATCGGGTGGTCAACGTCGCCCATGGCCCCACCGCCGTTGGATTTCCATAGGATCCCATATAAGGCCGGACCTGCACGTACACGGGTGCACCGGTCTGTATGCCTTTGATAACATGGGTGTTGCCGGTCATGGAAAACTTGTTCCAATTCTTTTTATCCAGGCTCCACCAAAGTTCATGGCCCGATGCGTTGGGCGCGGGGGTGATGGTGATGGTAATGGGATACTTGTCGGTCGAGTTGATGTACGCACCGGAGGCAGCCTTGACGGCCACCTTGCTCCATCCGGCCTTGATGGTCTTTTTTCCGGAAATCTTGGAAAGTACCCGATTCACACCATTCCCTACATAAGCCTGAACCTGATAGGAACTGCTTGCCCCCATCGAGATTCCCGCCCTTATGTCCTCATAGGTGACGAGAATGCCGAGCTTGGGATCTTGAGTGATGGTCAGACTGCCCGGGAGCACCTCCATGACTTCTTTTGTCTTGCCAATGGTGCGGGTCAAAAGGTATCCGGTTACGTTTGGCACCTTGTTCCAGGTAACGCGATTCGCGCTAGGCCCGGCCTGCATGGCTTTGGATATTTTCATCGTAGGCCAGGCGGTTTTCACCGATTTTATAGAGGACTCGGTATATCCCATAGGGAATGTAGCGGCCACCTTGTAGTAACTTTTCGCTCCAATGGTACGTCCCAAATCCTCATAAGTATAGACAGTCTTGGAAGCATCGAAGGGGATTTCCGTTCCTATCGGAGTATAGGGACCTTTGGAAGAATCTGAACGGAGCACCCGGTATGAAGTTGCATTGGGCAACGCCTTCCATGTGATCAGGTTGCTGGAATAGGAGCATACTTTAGCGGTAACCGAAGCTTTGGGCAGCGCCGTAAAGCTGGCGGTAAACACAGCGCCGTCGTTTTGGACCTCGTATTCCTCATAGACGGGAGAGGTGCTCACAACTTTGCTGCCCTTCTTCCAATTGACAAAGGTGTAACCCGCATTGGGGAAGGCTTCGAATCTGGCCAATTCACCATACTTATAGAAGCGGCCTCCTGACACGGTTCCTCCCTTTGCGGAGCCGGACTTGACTACTACGTTCCGCCCGGTTACCGCCAGTCCGGTTTGCACCAGGCCCGAGCCGTAGTAGTTTGCGTTTTTCAGGTCCTTGGCTGAGCTGATCAAATACTTGCGCGCCTCGGCCGGAGTACAACTAAACTTACTCATAATCACCGCCGCTGCGCCCGCTACGGCAGGGCTGGCCATGGAGGTGCCGCCTAGCACAGCAAATGAACTGCCGTTCATGGTGGAATAAATCCCTGAGCCGGGGGCTGCAATGTCCACCTCCGGTCCGTAATTGGAATAGCTGGCTTTTTTGTTGGAGGAGGTTGTGGCAGATACGGCCAAAACCTCCTCGTAAGCAGCAGGAAAACCCGCGCGGCCATAGTTATCATCCCCTGCCGCCACAACCACCAGCTTGTTTACGGCCAGGTTTTGCACCGCGGTCTTCTCTGCCAGACTGTATCCCAAGCTATAATGGCGCCCAAGGCTCATGTTTACAATTTCAACTTCCGAAAGCTCAGCTACATAGTTCATGGCAGCGATGAGGGCATACTCGCTGAGCCCATCATCATTGGAAAGCCCATCCATCTGGCAAATCAAAAGCGTGGCATCAGGAGCAACGCCGCATCCGCCATAACCGTTGTTACTCTTCGCAGCGATGATCCCCGACACGTGGGTGCCGTGTCCATCCGGGTCAGTTATGTCTGAGCCGGTATCATATATGTTGCCTTCCGAATCAAATTTGGCCGAGCTACTTCTAATCTTGCCCGTAAGTTCAACATGGTCGGCCTGGCAGCCCGTATCGATGACAGCCACAGTCACACCTGCCCCTGTGGCGTGATCCCAGGCCAGCTCATTGCCCATGTTCTTATGGAAATACTGCTTCTTATAAGAGGGATCACTGGGTATGGACTGCGCAACAGGCTCCGCATATAGCCGATTGATCCGGTTGGGTTCCAGTGCGGGCAGGGGCACATCCTCCTGGGTGGAAAGCACCAGGATGATTTCCGTGGGGACTTCATCTGACAGTTCCAACAACGCAAGTCCGTCGCCATTGTAGTTGAGCAGCGTGGCCCGGTAGGCGGCTGCCACCTGCCTGGCTTCCCCCTCGCTGCGCACGCAGACCATGGCCTGATTCTTCACATACTGCTTGCCTTCCTTCATGCTGCGGTACAGCCCAACGCTCTCCCGCCCGAAGGCCTTGTATTCCTTTTGCTCGCTGTTCAGCTTGAAAGTATACGCCCCAAGGTCCAGGAGGGACAGATAGTAGTCCTCCTGGCTGAGCTCCGGCTGGGGCTCTTCCTCCGGCTCCAGGGAGGGCTCGGGGGTGAGTGCGGACAGAGTTACGGTGACCCGCTCCTCCCCCCCGTTCACAAGGCGCAGGGCCAGCACATACTTGGCATTCAGCTCAAGCCCAGCCTTGAGGGTAAGGGGTGCTTCCGGGGTATTGCGGCCGCTTGACAGAGCTTCAGCCAAGGCGGGATCGCTGTCACCCGGATCCCGGAAAACATACCCTTCCTTCTCCAACGCGCCGTCCACAGTGAGGGTGTATTCGTCCGTGGCAGGGGCGTTGTACAGGAAATAGCTGAATTGCTCCATAATATCCAGGCTTTGTTCTCCCAGAATCAGCACGGCAGCGCGGTCTGCAAAATCGGCGGACAATACGGATGCCGGGAGCGGCTCGGTGGGTGCTTCCGTGGGAGTTTCCATGGGAGTTTCCGCGGGAAGATCAGTGGGGGTTTCTGTGGGTGTTTCGATGGGAATCTGGCTGGGATCCTCCGGTGGGAGTTGGGTCGCTTCGCCCTCCCCTTCTCCATCCGGATCCGGAGATTCTGTCTCCAACTCGGAGGCCTCATCCGATGCGGGAGGCGCATCCGTTATAGGCGCGGATTCAGGAGTTGGCGTCGGCGCAGGCGTTGCAGTCGGCGTCGGTTGCGATGCAGGTTCCGGAGCCGGCGTTGCGGTTTCCACTGCTTCGGGCGGGGGAACGTCACCCTCTGCAAAGGAACTGCCAACGATGCCAAGCATCAGGACAGCGCTTATCAAGAAGGCCAGAAACCGGGTGCTGTTTTTCATTCGGGTCGCCTTCTTTCCTGAAGAATGAGCCTATGGAGATACAACAACGCGTCCAACAGCAAAGACTGTGCCCTGGTGCGCGATCGCTCAGGAACCCAGAAAACGGACATCATTGATAAACGAATCTCATTAAGTAAACATGGGGATAAGAACAACCGGACCATAAAAACGCATGTCGCAATGGTGTGAATAGGCAACAAACAAATATGCGTTTGCGGTCTTTTTGGAATGAAGCGCTTTGATCGATAGCAAAGGCTGCAAGATGAGACCGAAAGCAGAGTCGCGACCCACATTGTCGTAAATATAACATAAATCGGATCCAGTGTCAAATAGTGGATAGCGACGATTTTTCTATCCTCACCCAACGCAGGAAAACCGTCGGAAGGCGGCGTATATTAAATGGGATTCGCGGTTCACAAATGAAGTCACAACGGAGGGAACAC
>JAAYDR010000001.1 GCA_012729115.1 Clostridiales bacterium
ACCATTTCCATTCGTTAGATGCGATTATTACGTTGTTTCTGGCAAACTTTATTTTGGAGAGCTTACTTTTACGCCTGCCTGTGGATTGTATTTATCAAAAACAGAAGTTGATGGGAAAGATATGTCCGAGTATCTGCATGTGCCAAACTGACAACGGATGAATAGATCCAGCGTTCAATAACACTTTGCATCTCTCAGGACGAGCTGCTTCCATATGCATTGATTCCTGGTTAATGAAGAGATCTTTGCCTGGATGATGTGGCGGAAAAGGTATATGCAAGGGATCTGTTCAGGAGGGACCAAGACCCTTTCACCCCGTCATATGCATCTCTTGTGAAGAATATGGTAAGATAGTGCATAGAATGTCTCATCAAAGGGAGGCGATGGATTGGGTATCCTAAGCGCCATCATGGTTCCGCATCCGCCGCTGATCCTCCCCCCCGTTGGGCGCGGCGAAGAACAGAAGATCCAGGCCACCATCGACGCCTACCGTCAGGCGGCGCGCTCGATTTTCGAGGCCAGGCCAGGCACCATCATCCTCATCACCCCTCATAGCGCCATTTACGCCGATTGGTTTCACATCTCCCCCGGCCCGTCTGCCAAGGGGAATTTTGCTCAATTTGGGGCCGGCAGCCTGAAGGTGGAGGCTCGGTATGATGAGACTTTTGTGGCGGAACTTTGCGCCATGGCCCGGGAGGTGCACCTGCCTGCCGGAACACAAGGCCAACAGGATGCCGCCCTTGATCATGCCACCATGATTCCCCTGCACTTTCTGCGGGAAGCCTTTGGGACAAGACCGCTGCCGCCCATTGTGCGGGTGGGGCTGGCCGGGTTACCGCTGAGTGAGCATTACAGGCTGGGCATGCTGATCCGCGATACGGCCGGGAAGCTGGCGCGGCGTGTCTGCGTGGTGGCAAGCGGCGATTTATCCCATCGGCTGAAGGCCGACGGGCCCTATGGCTTCCGTCCGGAGGGACCCCAGTACGATGAGCGGATCATGGACGTGATGGGACGCGCCGCCTTCGGCGAACTGCTGGACTTTTCCGACACTTTCTGCGAAGCTGCGGGCGAATGCGGCCACCGCTCCTTCTCCATCCTGGCGGGCTGCTTTGATGGGGTAGCGGTGGATGCTAAGGCACTCTCCTATGAAGGGCCCTTTGGTGTGGGATATGGTGTATGTGTGTTCACTGCAGGTCACAAGGACGACTCCCGCCGTTATTTGGACGCGGCCTTAGCGAAACAGGCCCAGCGGTTGAAAGAGCACGTTGAAAACGAGGATGCCTATGTGCGCCTGGCGCGGCTAACCGTGGAAACCTATGTGACCCGGGGCCATCCGCCGAAGCTGCCTGAAGGTCTGCCGGATGACATGACGGGCCGCCGAGCCGGGGTCTTTGTGTCCCTGCACAAAGACGGACAATTGCGGGGCTGCATCGGCACCACCTCAGCCACCACGCCCAGTGTGGCCGAGGAGATTCTTCAAAACGCCGTGGGTGCCTGTGCCCGGGACCCGCGCTTTGACCCGTTAACAACACAGGAGCTTCCCCTGCTGGAATACAGCGTGGACGTGCTGGGCGCGGCGGAGCCCATTGCTTCACCGGAGCAGCTGGATGTGAAGCGCTATGGGGTGATTGTGTCCAGCGGCCGCCGCCTGGGGCTGTTGCTGCCCGACCTGGATGGTGTGGACACGGTGGAGGAGCAGATTGCCATCGCCAAGCGCAAGGCGGGCATCCGGCCAAACGAAAAGGTGGACTTGCAGCGCTTTGAGGTGGTGCGCCATGGCTGAGGTGGTATGTCCGGTCTGCTTCCGGCATTGTTGCCTGAAGGAAGGGCAGACCGGCTTTTGCCACGCCCGCAAAAATGAGGATGGGCTAAGCGTCTGCCAAAATTACAGCAAAATCACCTCCATCGCCCTGGACCCCATCGAAAAAAAGCCTCTGGCCCGGTTTCATCCAGGAACCATGGTGCTGTCCGTGGGCAGCTTTGGCTGCAACATGGACTGCCCCTTTTGCCAAAATGATACGATCTCCTGCGCCAATGAGCAATCGGCAAGCTGGCGCTTTCTGGCCCCTGGGGAGCTGGCGGACATGGCGGAGCGCCTGCGCCCCCGGGGGAATATCGGCGTGGCATTCACATATAACGAACCTATGATCGGATATGAGTTTGTCCGCGACACGGCAAAGGAAGTGCGCGGCAGAGGCATGAAGAATGTGGTGGTAACCGGCGGCTCCGTCAGCCTGGATGCCCTGGGTGAAGTTCTTCCTTATGTGGACGCCTTCAATATTGACCTGAAAGGCTTTACCGACCCCTGGTATCATACCCTGGGCGGAGATCTGCCCACGGTGAAAGCATTTATTGGGGAGGCGGCAAAGCACGCCCATGTGGAGCTGACCACCCTCATTGTGCCCGGCGGGAACGATTCCCCGGAGGAAATGGAGGCCCTGTCCGCCTGGGTGGCAACGGTGGACAAGTCCATCCCCCTGCACATCACCCGGTTTTTCCCCCATCGCAGGATGAAGGACCGTCCGCCTACGGATATTGCAGTCCTTGGGCAACTGGCACAAATTGCCCGCGGGCACCTGGACACCGTGCTGCTGGGTAATGTATGACAACTGAAATGCAGACCTTATATTCAACAGGATCGACGTCAATTTCCGGTGGCTTGAACTCACCGCCAGATATCCGCTCTACGAAACCATGTGAAGAGCCTTCCAACCGCAGGACGCGGTAGGAAGGCTCTTTCGCATATTGGCCCATTTTCAGCTTATGCCCGGATCACTGCCTGATACTTCTCCCCGCACATCTTTTGCACCTTTTCCATGGCCTTTTGAACCTCAGCCTCGGTGAGGGTGCGGTCAGGGGCCCGGAATGCCAGGGAGAAGGCCACGCTCTTTTTACCCTGGCCCAACTGCGCCCCCCGGTACACGTCAAACAGCGAGATGTTCTCCAGCAGGCTTCCCGCAGCCTTTTCCATGTCCTTCATCAGAGGGCCCACGGCCACAGCTTCATCCATCACCATGGCCAGGTCCCGGGTCATGCCGGGGAAGCGGGGCAGTGGCTTCATTTCGCCCATAGGATGGGCATCCGCCAGGATTTGCTGCAAATCCACCTCAGCCAGCAGAGCGCGGCCCTTCATGTCAAACCGGTCGGCTACATCGGGATGCACCTCACCCAACTGGGCATAAACAGTCCCTCCAACCACCAGCCGGGCTGAGCGCCCCGGATGATAGTAGCGATCCGCCCCGGGCTGAACCTCACAGGCGATGCCAGCGCTGCGCAGCAGTGCTTCCACAACGGAGCGCAGGGTGTAGAAGTCGGCGCTGGGGCCATAGCTGCCCAGGCAGAGTTGCTGACGCTCTGTGGGCAGGCCTTCCGCCGTGGGGTGGTGGTGATCAAAGACCGCGGCGATCTCATAGAGGTTGGCAGCCTGGGTGGAATGGTTCATGTTGAAGGCCAGAGTTTTGAGCATATCGGGGGCCAGGCTGGGCCGCATCACCGCCGTGTCCTCTCCCAGGGGGTTGCGGATGGGCATGGGCTGCATGCGCAAATCGCTTTGGGGCAATCCCAGCTTGGCGATCTCCTTGATGCCCTGAAAGCTGTAGTTCATGATCTCATAATAACCCTGGCCCCGCAAGATGGCCGCCACACGGTTGCGCAGGCTCATCATGGGGTTGATGCCGCCCTGGGTAGTGACACCCACCAGAGGCGTCGCGCTGATATGGTCGTAGCCGTACAGACGCAGAACCTCCTCACACAGGTCCGCTTCCCCATCCAGGTCGCCCCGGAAGGCGGGTACCGTGGCGGTGAGATGATCCCCGGAAAGCGTCACGCCAAAGCCCAGCCGCTCCAGGATCTCCCGCATGGCCTGGGGCGGTATTTCCACCCCGGCCCGGTCCTGGATGCGCTTCACGCTGGCATGGATCACCTGGGGCTCCTTGGCACTCGGATACAGGTCGATCGCGCCGCTGACCACGTCCCCGGCATCCAGAAGGTTTACCAGCATACATGCCCTCTCAAGCGCCGCCATGACGGTCTGGGGCGCCACACCCCGCTCAAAGCGGCCGCTGCTTTCCGTGCGCATGCCCAGGGCTCTGCCGGTGAGGCGGATGGCAGTACGGTCAAAGCTGGCGCACTCAAACATCACAGTTTTGGTGTTTTCGGTGATCTCGCTTTCCTGGCCGCCCATGATTCCCGCCAGGCCGGTCGCTCCATCCCGGTCACAGATCACCAGGTCGTCAGGCCGAAGCTGCCGCTGGACATCGTCCAGGGTGGTGAGGGTTTCACCGTTATGAGCCCGGCGCACAATGATCTGCTTGCCCCTCACCTGGTCCAGGTCAAAAGCGTGCATGGGGTGCCCATGTTCCAGCATCACATAGTTGGTGATGTCCACGATGTTGTTGATGGAGCGAAGGCCCGCGCTGTGCAAGTATTTGCGCAGCCACAGGGGTGAAGGACCCAGGCGGACATTGCGGATCACCCGGGCGCAGTAGCGGGGGCAGAGCTCAGGATCCTCCACCCGCACTTCCACCTCCTGATGGATGTCTCCGCCCGCCTCCTTAATGGCAATGGCAGGCTCCCGCAGCCGGGTACCCAGAGCGGCAGCGGTTTCCCGCGCAATCCCCAGGGCGCAGAGGCAATCGGGCCGGTTGGCCAGAATCTCAAAGTCAATGGCCACATCGTTAAGGCCCAGGATGGGACGCACATCGCTACCCAGGGGGTATTCCTCCCCAAAGACCAGCAACCCCGCATCCCCTACGCTGGGGTACAACTCCTGAGGCACCATCAGCTCCGTGGCGGAGCAGAGCATGCCCTCGCTCACGATGCCCCGAAGCTTCCCCTTCTTAATCTTAACGCCGCCGGGGAGCCTTGCACCATCCAGAGCCACAGGCACCAGCAGCCCGACGGCCACATTGGGCGCGCCGCAAACGATCTGCAGGGGCGATTCCCTGCCAACATCTACAGTGCAAAGGCTCAGGTGGTCGCTGCCCTCCACCTTTTCCCGGGTGAGCACCTTGCCCACCACCACGTTTTCAATTCCAGCGCCCAGGTCATCAATGCCCTCCACCCCGGTACCGGACATAATCATTTTCTGGGCATAAGCCTCGGGAGACAGGGGGATATCCACATACTCCCTGAGCATGGTCAGTGACAATTTCATGGCCTTCTTCTCCTTCCTTGCCTTGTGGGTGCGCTTTAACGCAACTGGGACAGCAGCCTGACATCGCCCTCGTAGAGCAGGCGCATGTCGCGGATGCCGTAGCGCTGCATGGCAATCCGCTCCAGGCCGATGCCAAAGGCAAAGCCGCTGTATTTGTTGCTATCGATGCCGCACATCTCCAGCACCTTGGGGTTGACCATGCCGCTGCCCAGCACTTCAATCCAGCCCGTTCCCTTGCAGATGCGGCAGCCCTTGCCCCGGCAGGCTACACAGGTGAGGTCCACCTCGGCACTGGGCTCGGTGAAGGGGAAGAAGCTGGGGCGGAACCGGGTGGTGATGTCCTGGCCGTAAAGTCTTTTGGCAAATGCCTCCAGGGTACCCCGCAGGTTTGCCATGGAAACGTGCTCATCCACCACCAGGCCTTCCATCTGGTGGAACACCGGGCTATGGGTGGCGTCCACCTCGTCGGCCCGGTACACCCGCCCCGGACAGATGATCCGGATGGGCGGCTTGCGGGTAAGCATGGCCCGGGCCTGCATGGGGCTCGTATGGGTGCGCAGGACGATGTTGTCGTCCATGTAGAAGGTGTCCTGGGCGTCCCTGGCAGGATGGTTCTTGGGCAAATTCATCAGCTCAAAGTTGTAATGGTCCAACTCCACCTCCGGGCCTTCCATCACCTCAAAACCCAGGCCGGTGAAGCAGTCCACCAACTCGTTCATCACCAGCGTGATGGGGTGAGCGCTGCCCACGGGCAGAGGGTCTCTGGGCTCGGTGACGTCAATGGTTTCCCGGCGCAGGCTTTCCTCCCGCTCCCGGGCTTGCATGGCCAGAGCAGCTTCATCCAGCCGCTGGGTCACCCACTCCCTGACCTGGTTGATCTGTGCTCCCACCTTGGGCCGCTCCTCGGGGGTGAGGCTGCCCAAGGTTTTCATCAGCGCGGTCAGTTCCCCCTTCTTGCCCAGCAGGCGCAGCCGCAGTGTTTCCACCGCCGCTGTGCTGCCAAGGCCGGGCAGTTCTTCCTTCACCTGATTTTCAATGTCCTGCAGGGTCTGAAAAATGTTCATCTGGCTTTCCTCCTTTTGAGGCTTGTTGTCTGGGGCGGCTTCCGCACAAAAAAGCCTTCGCCCCATCATGGGACGAAGGCATCGCTCCGTTGTACCACCCAAATTCCGCACGGGCGGGAATTTTCCCAGAGGCCGCTTGTGCCCCTTTAACCGATGCGCTCTACCCCGATATCGGAGGGGAACCGCCGCTTCCTACCGGCGGACAAGCAGATGGGCTGTCTTTAAGCCTGCCTGCTGCCGCTTTGAGAAGCGATGCTCGGAAGCGAATTTCCCGTTACCCCTGTGGCGGCTTCCAGCCCGCTTGTCGCGTGCCGCCTTCTCTTGCCAAGGGCCCTGTGCCGGGCTTTGGTCTTCGTCATCGCGGGCCTTTCGGCCTATGCCTCGGAGCAGTGCTCCGAATTGCAAGCATTATAGCACGAGCCAGCTGGGATTGCAAGGTAGTCTCCGCCTATCTTTCTACCTTCCCGACCGGCCGGCACGCTGAGGGCTGGCATTCTCCTTGGCGCCGCGCCAGGCGTACATGACCAGGGCCAGGGCGATGACACCGTAGCAGAGGAAGACCCGGAAGAACTCACCAATGTTTGGATCACCAAAGAGGTTACTGCCGGCGTCCTGGGCTACGACGAACAGAGTGTGGAAGAGCAGGCAGCCGATGATCGCCTGTCCGTTGGTGGCTCTGTCAATGGAGGCACCGCCAACCAGAATGGCCGCGCCTGCATACAGGCCTACCATTTCATGGGCTGCATACGTCTGAAGCGTACCCAGGTTCTGAATAAAGATGATCTGTCCCAGGCCTGCCAGAATGGTGGAAATCATAATGGCGATGATGCGCACCCGGTTCACATTGATGCCCGCCGCATTGGCCACCACGCGGCTCTGGCCCACAGCGCGGAACTTCTGCCCCAGCCTGGTGCGCATGATGATCACGTTAAAGACGCACAGAAGCGCGATAACAACGAAGGTGATGACAGGCACGGTGATACTGCGCAGGCTGCTGTTTACCGCCGGGATGGCATAAATCAGACAGAAGCCCACGGCCATGCCGACCCATACCAATGCGCGTTTCAGCGGAATCTTGCGCAGCAGGAGCAGCACCACGGCTCCCACAAGCACCAGGGCGGAAACGCCATACAGGGCCTGGGCAAAGCTTACGCGAACCAGGTTATCCAGAGCGCTTTGAAGACCCACGGAGCCTGTCAGGTTCAGGGTGTTGGCCACGCCGGTAGCGCCCACAATGGTAACGGACTCACTGAGGGGAATCAGTTTTCCAAAGACGAACAGGAACAACAGCTGATACGCGCCATTGGCGAAAAAGCCCAGGATCAGGGATCCGATGGTCTCCTGGCCTTTCATTTTGTTCAGCAGCGAGCCAATCAGAAAGCCGAAACCTCCCGCCAGGGGTATTGTGATGGCGGCGGCCAGCAATAAGCCGCCTATGCCCTTGACGCCCCAGCTGATCACCAGCAGCAGGCCCACCTGGGCCGCCATGGCGCCGATGGTGATGGCAAAGTTGATGCCCATGCCCGCCACAATGGGGATAATCAGTGCCAGCACAATGAACAGGTTGCGGGTGAGGCGGCTCATCAGCTGATAGAAGATATCCGTCATCGGGCGGCCCGAGTACGCTACAAACAAAACACTCAGCGCCAGAAAGATATAGGTAACGATATATTCCCGCAAATTCGCGCCCAGCCTTTGGCCCGCACGCTTCATCAAATCCTTCTCAGACACGAGACTCACCTCCAGACTGGGTCAGCGCGTAGAGGATGATGCCGTTGGAGATCAGGATCCGCATCACCTCTGACAGGCCGCCTTCCGAAATCGCTGCATTGGCCACCTGAATGCCCAGGGCCAGCACACCCTGGAACAGGAATGTGCCCAGGATTACGTTGGATACCTTTGCCCTGGAGACGGTAGCCCCGCCGATCAGGATCGCGCTGGCGGCAATAAAGCCCATTTGCCTTGGGCCGCTGTAGAGCTGCATGAAGCCGAAGCTTTGGGAGTACACAATGATACCCACGGCCGCGATTACCGAGGAAATCGTGGTGCCGATGGTACGCATGCGGTTGACATTGATGCCGGCTGCCTCTGCGAACCTGGGATTGGAGCCTGCGGCGATCATGGCGGTACCGGTTTTGGAGCGGGAGAACAGCCACATGATCGCACAGCTTAGGAAGAAGAACAGCAGCAGGCCTGTTGGGACCACGACCCCAAAGAGTTTAAATGACAGGAAGTTGTTGAGGATGGATCCAAAGGAACCTTCCATATTATGCATCACCCGCAAACCGGTGCCCAGTGCCCAGGTGATCTTTGGGTTTCTGAAGGGAAGCATCATCCAGGCGATGCACATCAGGCTCACAAAGGAAAAGCCTACATAGGTGGAAACCGTCATCTCATTGCCCTTGAGCCTGTTGAGCAGCTTTGCGTACAGCCATCCGATGGGCACGGCAAAGAGACAGCCCACCCCTACGGAGAAGAAAAACGCACCCCAGCCTGTCATGTTGTATTCCAGGGCAATCAGGGTAGACAGAAGCCCGCCGATGATGCCCGAGGTCATGCCCATGTTCAGGGTGATGCCGCACTGGATGCCGGGGAGCATGGCCAGAGCCAGGACGCCGAACATGCCCGTGCGCTTTAGTACATTGCCTACCATGGCCGGAACGGAAATGCCATACAGACCCGCCGCCACGCACAGGAATACGAGGAAGGCTAAAATCACCAGGCGGGGCATTCCCAGCTTGGTAACCAGGGGCTTATAATAGAACAGCCCCAGGGATAGAATGAACAGACCTATGCCGATGGTGATCATATCATCGCCACGGCGCGCCAGGTTCATTTGCAGCCCTTCGCCGGCGCTGAAGTTGGACAAAGCCCCCATGGTTTCATAACGGTCATATTCCTGCTCAAAGCCGGAGTTATGCTGGTAAACGATGTCGAGAATGGGCTTTTTCACGCTGTCACCCATCTCCTCCGTCAGCCCGGTGAGGGTTGTCACCAGCTCCGTCCAGAGGGCCTGATAACGGGGATGAATATCGGCTTGCAGGGCAAGCAGCGCATCGCTGGCAATAAAGCCTGAATAATCTATGGTTTCTTCCTGAGTCTGCTCCAGGTCGGCTTCATCAATGATCTCGCCCTCACCCTCCACCGTATCCGTAAGGCTGGCAAGATCCTCCTCATGGGCCGCCTCCTGCTGCCGGATTTCCCCCAGCTGCTGGGCATAGACAGCCTTCTCCCGAGATTCAAGCTCCGCATAGGCACGCTGAGCTGCCTGAAGCTCATCAATCCTGGCGTTGATGCCGGCGGTATTGATGCCATCAAACTGCGCGTACTGGGCGGCAGCCTGGGCCCGGGCCTCGGCTTCCTTTTCGGAGGCATAGGCCGCGCGCGCATTCCGGCTGAACTTGTTGGCGTCCGCATATTCCCGCGCTGCTTTCTTGGCCTCCAAAGCGATCTGGTCGATGAGGGCTCCGGCTGCGGTGCGCATCACAGCGTAGGTGCGCATGTCACTCATGGCCTTCCGGGTAAAGTCGTTGCTGCGCATCCAATACCCGGCAATGCCCGCTACCACCATCACCACAGACAGAAGGACGAGGACACCCGAGATAATCCATTGCGTCTTGGAATGCTTATGCCTCATGCCTGATCGCCTCCTTCCACCTTCAAACCCGACATGGCAAGACCAAAACTTGCGTCGGAGCTGTCCGGCTTGAGTATGTCCGCAATCTCTCCCTCGGCGACGATGGCGATTCTGTCACAGACGGAGCGCAGTTCCATCAGCTCCGAGGATACCATGACAATGGTCAGCCCGGTTTCCCGGTTCAGCTTGACCAGGGTTTCCAGCACCAATTGCTTTGCCCCAATGTCAATTCCCCGGGTGGGTTCGGACACGAACAGGAACTTGGGATGCAGGGCCAGCGCACGGGCAACGCACACCTTCTGCTGGTTGCCGCCGGAAAGGGTGCCTGTATGCTGGGCAGGGGATTGGCAGCGGATGTCCAACTCCTTGATCATCTTTTTGGCAAAGGTGCGGATTGCCTTGCCATTGCGAAGGCGCATGAACTTGGGTCCCACCAAAAAGTCCCCGTGGACCTGCATAGCGTTGAAGACGATGTTGTCCTCTATGGGCTGGTCCAACAGAAGCCCAACGCCCCGCCTGTCCTCGGATACCATGGCCAGGCCGCGCTTCAGGGCAATCCTGGCATCATTCAGCGGCAGTGACTCTCCAAAGAGCTCCACCTCACCCTGGGCGGGGTACAGCCCCATGATCCCGTTGGGAAGCCCCACCTTGCCCTGACCGGCCAGGCCGCCGATGCCCAGAATCTCGCCCTCATAAACGTCCAAATCGATGCCGTGCACAGCCTCGCCCGGCATATCCACGGTGAGACCCCGCACCTTCAAGGCCACATTCCCTTGATGAGCCTGCTGCCTGGGGGGAAGATTGATCATCCCCTCCTCGCCCCGACCGATCATCAGCGACGCCATCTCTACCAGGGATGTCTCCTTTTTTTCACGCACAGCCACCAGCTTGCCATCCCTAAGGATGGTGATGGTGTCTGCCGCGCTCATCACCTCATCCAGGCGATGGGTGATAAAGATGATAGCAATGTTGTGGGAAGCGATCTCCCGCATCACGGAGATCAGCTGGCTGGCCTCGCTCTCCGTCAAAACAGCGGTAGGCTCGTCAAAGACCAGGAGCTTGATGCCTGTCTTGTCGATCTCCCTGGCAATCTCCACAAACTGCATATAGCCCACGGGAAGCCCTTTGATGGGTGTATCCTCGCTGATGGCTATTCCGACGCTGCCCAGGGCCTTGCGGGCATCCGCCCGCATGGCAGCCATGTCCAGGGATTCCAGTTCTCGGCCAAAGATACGGCTGACCACATTGGCCCGGGAAATCTCCCGGTTGAGCTTGATGTTCTCCGTGATGGTAAAGCCGGGAATCAGCATGAACTCCTGATGGACCATACCGATGCCTTTCAACATGGCATCCTGGGGAGAAATGACACTGGTTTTTTCGCCCTCCAGCAGCATCTCTCCCTTGTAACCGCCCGTAGATTGGATAACAGGCATACCAAAAAGGATATTCATCAGAGTGGATTTTCCCGCGCCGTTCTCACCCAGCAGCGCGTGGATTTCACCGGGCCTGACGCGCAGGCTCACGTCCCTGAGCACGGCGTTTTGCCCGTACTCCTTGGTGATATTGTTCATTTCCAGCACATATTCCGATGACAAGGGGACACCCCTCCCAGGTTCGACAAGTAAGACTGCCGATGTTTCGAGAAAAAAGGCCCGCTCGCCATTAAGCGGGCGGGCCTTTTTGAGGTCGCACCATGCGTTACTTGAGGTAGTCGTTGAAATCCAGGTTGTCAAAGAGAAGCATGAAGTAGTTGGAAACTTCCTTGCCGTTGCCGTCCACATAGGTGGAAAGAGCGGCTTCGGCTCCGGCGGCGCTGGACAGGGCCTTTTTCAGTTCATCGATATTGGTCTTCTCGGAGAAGCCGCCCTCGATATAGGCCTTGGCATACTCAAAGCCGCCGTAGATCATGCTCATGTTTACGGGAACAGCCCAGGTGGAGAAGCGGCTCAGAGCGTTCTTTTCTTTAAGAACCGCAGCGCTCTTGGTCAGATAGGCATCGATGTTGCCGTAATCTTCAGGTTCTACAGCCAGACCAAAGGAGGCCGGGAAGCCGTGGAAGGGGCTGGGGCAGCAGGGCAGCGGATAGTAAGCATTTTCCTGAGCCAGCACAGCAGCCTGCAAGGCTTCCTGCATGCCGCAGTTGGTGCAGAAGAAAGCAACCTTCTTGCCGGCATACTCCTGCATTACCAGGGGCACGTCCTCCAGGATGAACTGTTGGGCACCCGTCATGCCGGCATCGCCGGTGGGGTCGGGAGCATCACGGAACACAAACTCAATACCCGCGTCCTCGCACTGTTCCACGAGGATGTTGTAGCGGGCTACAATGGTTTCATAGCCCATGTGACGGGCAAAGGAATAGTGCACCAGCACGTCGCAGCCCCATTCCTTGATGGTTTCTACGATCTGGTAGCCGCCGTTGATCTCGTCAACGCCCATTACCACATCAGCAGCGCCTGCGATGTCCGCCGGGTCTTCCGCGGGAACACCGGCCAGGAACAGGATGTCATCACGGCCCAAGTCGTTCTTGATCTGGGTGATGGCGGCGGTGGTGCCCTGAACGGATTGCACCATGATAATCGCCTTCACCTGCGGGTCGGCGGCAAACTGCAGGATCTTGCCAATGGTGGTTTCTACTTCAGAGGAGAAGTTGTCCGGATAGGTATCGGTAATGACCATGCCCGGATATTGCTCCTTCAGCTTTTCTGCGGCACGGAACTCTTCTTCACCCTGGGTGGTGGTTCCGGTGAGGATGGCGATCTTGTAATCGGCCGCCAGAGCGGAAGTAGCCAGCCCCAAAACCAAGACGAGAGCCAAAAGGATGCTTACCATTTTTCTCATGCGATTATACCTCCCTGAACGTTTTTTACAGTATACAGGATACACCTCATTCCGTCAACAACAAAAGGGCTTTAAAATGAACCATTTCTGATTCTGTGATGCACTAAAATTGTATAAGCAGGTCTTCCATGGGCGTTTTTCATCCAGGCGGGACAAGCGGCTGAAGGATACATTCCGTTCAAATGCAATCCGCTGCCGGGCCTGGCGGGGTCCGCCAAAGGGAAAAATATGAAAAGCGCTTCATGCATATCGCGTTCAGCGCTCTTTTTATGGTTTGTTTCCTTCTAAATATCTGATTTTGGATCATACCCAAGGTGCAAACCAGCGCGGTCATAAGCCGAGTTCTGTCGTTGAACGATCATCTATCTAGGCCGCGCGTCACCGCGTGGCTCAAGCGATCTCTTTGAGGCACGGCGGGCAGCCGTATCGCCTCGTTCGGATCTTGCATCGGGTGGGGTTTACAGCGCCTGCCTGTCACCAGGCCGCGGGTGAGCTCTTACCTCGCCTTTCCATCCTTACCCTGGCTAGCCAGGGCGGTTTATTTCTGTTGCACTTTCCTTGGAGTCGCCCCCACCGGTCGTTAACCGGCACCCTGCCCTGTGATGCTCGGACTTTCCTCATGGCCAAGCCATGCGATCGTTTGGCCGCCTGGTTTACATGCATAGGGTATCATGAAGGAACAGGGTTGTCAAGGGACAGCGACGGCCGCAGATTGACAAAACAAGCCAAAACGCTTATGATTAAGAATACTCGACCCATTGAGACCCTTCGAAAGGAGCCGTCATGCAAGTCGCTACCGTTGCCCATCCTTTAAAGCGCATCGGCCTGCTTGTTTTCAGCCTGGCCCTGTCGCTGGCATGCATTGTGCTCTGTCCGCCCCTGGCGACCCCCATGGCCTTTCTCCTGCCTGTGGCGGTATGTCCTGCCTGGTTCAGCCATGGCTTATGGTATTCGATGCTGCTATCCATCATTCCCTGCACAGGAGCACTGCTGACCGGAAGCGACCTGCCTCTGAGCCTGCTCTTGCTACCCTGCCCCTATCTTTGCCTGCTGGCAACTCAAATCTCCTCCCGGCGCAAACTGCCCTTCTTGTGGGTAGCCGGGATTCTTTCGGGAATTGTGATGCTGACTCAGACCTTTTGGATGGGACGGGTTATGCAGCTTCTTGGGGGAGATCTGTTTACCGAACTTGCCAAGCAAACGGTGACGTATCTTTCTGAACTGCCCAACTCCGGCAATCTGCTCTACAGCCTGGTCCAGGTTGGATTTCTGAAGATCCCGGCGCAGTTTGAACACGCCATCGGTTTTCCCATTGGCGGCCTCATCATCCTCAACCCCGCTCTGCGCTGGGAACTGCTCAACGCGCTGCGCTTTAGGCTTTATGACCTGCTGAAGGCGGCCATTCCCTCCCTGCTGATCCAAAGCAGCCTGATCACCGGGCTGTTTACGGCGCTTCGCTCTGCCAGGGAGATCGGAAGACGGTCCGCCCCTGTGGAGCTCGAGCCTGCCCACAAAACGGTTCCCACCGGCCAGGTACCCTACCCCCTGTTTCGAACCCTCCGCCTGCCCCATGCCGACCGGCGATACGTTGCTTTTCTCGCTTTGGTGGCTCTGGGCTTGGGGCTGGTGGACGGAGAAATTCCTGCCCTGATGAGCAGTTTGATGATGGCGGCCTTTGCTACCATCTGCCGCCTTATGGGAGCCTCCACGCTGGTTTTCTTCCTTTGCCGCAGGCATCCGGCGCGAAGCCTCTTCGCGGGCCTCCTGACTGGGGCTGTGTACCTGCTCTTTCCAACCCTTCTTCTTATCCTGGGTATGGCCGATCAATTCATGGATCTGCGAAATGCCACATTTCATCATCATGAGGGGGACTAAACCATGAAAGTTATTCTGTTGTGCGACGTCAAAGGGACCGGGAAAAAGAATGAAATCCTCAATGTATCCGACGGATTTGCCCGAAACTACCTGTTTCCCCGGAAGTGGGCCATGGAAGCCACTCCCGGAGCGGTGAAGGAGATCGAGCGCAAACACGCCCTGGAGGCCAAGCAGGAGCAGGAACGACGGGAAGCAGCCATGGAAAAAGCTGCCGCTCTGCGGGGCAAGGTAATCCATATCACCGCCAAGGGTGGTGAAAAAGGTCGTCTTTACGGCAGCATCACCAGCCAGGAAATTGCAGAGGCCTTGAAAGCCCAACACGGCATTGAGATCGATAAGCGCAAGATCGAATGCGAACCCATCCGTCATGCAGGTGATATGGAAATCTCCGTGTGGATCTACAGTGGGATTACCACCCCCATGACCGTGCATGTGGAGGCTGTGGCAAAGTAACGGGAGATGCGGTGCGCTTGTTAAAGGAAAACCTCATCCATATTACGCAAAGCTTCACGGGGAGGAATTGTAATGGAAGGACAGGAATTGCTTCGTGCCCTGCCGCCCAATAACATCGACGCGGAACGCTCGGTGCTGGGGGCCATGCTCCAAGACTCCTCTGCTGCCACCCTGTCCTTTGAACTTCTCTCTCCCGGTGACTTTTACTCCCCGGAACACAAAGAAATTTTTGACGCCATGAAAACCCTCCATGTGTCGGGATCCCCCATTGATGTGATGACCGTGAGCAACGAGCTCTCCCGCCGGGGCACCCTGGAGGGCGTGGGCGGCGCTTCCTATCTTTTGCAAGCATTCCGCTTTGTGCCTACCACCGCCAACACCCGCACCTATGTGGAGATCGTCCTGGAAAAATCCACCCTGCGCAAGCTCATCGCTGCCTGCCAGAAAATCATGGAGCAATGCTACAGCCAGCTGGAACCCCTGCCCGAGATCCTGCACGGAGCGGAGCGGGAGATCTTCAATATTGTGATGAAGCGGGGTGGCGCGGATACCCTCAAACCCCTGAGCACCGTGCTCAGCGTAACCTTCGACAAAATCGAGGAACTCAGCCGCCTGAAGGGCCGCCTATCGGGGGTGCCCTCGGGATTGTATGACCTGGACCGGATGCTCACGGGCTTCCACGGCGGTGAGTTCATTCTCATCGGGGCCCGCCCCGCCATGGGCAAAACCTCGGCCGCCCTGGGCATTAGCCTGTTCGCGGCGGATAAAGGCCATAAAACCGTAGCAATCTTTTCCATGGAGATGCCCAGTGAGCAGATTGGCATGCGTATCCTCTGCTCCGCATCCAATATCAATATGCAGCGGGTTCGCACAGGGATGCTCAGTGATGAGGAGTGGATCAAGCTGGGGGATTCCCTCAACTACTTGAGCTCCTGCCCCATTTATATCGATGACACCCCGGCCCTCACCCCATCCCAGCTGCGCAGCCGCTGCCGCAGGTTGATGATGGAACAGGGGCTGGATCTGGTGGTGGTGGACTACCTCGGCCTGATGGGCAGCGACAAGCGCACGGAAAACCGGCAGCTGGAAGTCAGTGAAATCAGCCGGCAACTTAAGTCCATTGCCCTGGAGTTGAAAATACCGGTGCTGGCTTGCGCCCAGCTGTCCCGTGCTCCCGCCAACCGAACGGACAAGCGTCCCCTGCTCAGTGACCTGCGGGATTCCGGCAGCATTGAGCAGGATGCTGACGTAGTGTTGTTTCTCCACCGGGAGGGATACTATGCCACAGCCGAGACCGGCGGAAAGCCTGACGACAGCGAAGGCGAGATCCATATCGCCAAGCAACGCAACGGTCCCGTGGGAACGGTGATGGTGGAGTGGCAGGCGGAGTTTGCCCGCTACACCAACCTGCCGGGTACCCGCGTTCCCCTATATGCCGAGGATTAAAGACTGGAGAGCCGAATATGCAGCAACCACCCGTTTGTGAATTTGTAAAGGATATCCGCTTTGAAGGCTTCCTTCTGGTGCGCATGAGCGAGCAGCGCACCGGTGGCAATGGTGCAAAATACCTGGATATGTCCCTGGCGGACCGCACCGGAGAGGTGAGCGCCAAGCTTTGGGATGGCAATGTAGCGCCGCCTGCTGTAGGCACCGTGGTGAAGGTTCGGGGCGGTACGCTGGAATACAATGGCCGTTTGCAGCTGCGCATTGAAAAGCTGCGTGGGCTGGAGCCTGCGGATGAGGTGGATATCGCCCAGCTTACTCCCAGCGCTCCGGAAAGCCCTGAGGATATGCTTGTGGAGCTGCGAACTGCTATTGAAGAGATGACAAGCGCACCCCTGCGAAAGCTCACCGGAGCACTCGTCGATCAATACCAGGATAAGCTGATCTATTACCCGGCCGCCCAAAAAATCCATCACGCGGAACGCAGCGGGCTTTTGCATCACACCACGGGCATGCTCCGGGCCGCCCGGGCCATCCTTGCGGTATACCCCTGGCTGAACAGGGACCTTGTATTTGCCGGGGTGATCGTCCATGACCTGTGCAAGACAGAGGAAATGGAAAGCGATCTCCTGGGCGTGGTGCGGGATTACTCGCAAAACGGCCTTCTGCTCGGTCATCTGACCCTTGGTGTTACCCGCATCGCCCAAGCAGCGGACAGGATTGGCGTCAGCGGTGAGCCGGTGCTGCTCCTGCAGCACATGATGCTCAGCCACCATGGGGAGGAGGCCTTCGGAAGCCCCCGCAAGCCTATGTTTCCGGAAGCGGAACTGCTCCACTGGCTGGACCTGCTGGATGCCCGAATGAACGAAATGCAAACCGCCTTGGGTAAGGTCTCCCCAGGGGTTTTCTCCGAAAAAATCTGGTCCCTGGACCGCCGCCTCTATCGCCCCAAGTATGAGGAACTCACACAGGAGCCTTCCTTGCCCGAAGGTTGACGAGAGGTCCCCAAAAATGTTACAATCTCATTGCATAATGACGAAAACCGCTTTGTTCATCGTTGGATCATTGTAACGCAATGCGGGCATAAACCCGTGATCGGAAACAACCGCAGCGAGGGCTGCCCACCGGAGGAGAGCATATGAAGCGCCATTGGAAGCTGATTCTATCCCTGTTGGTGATCCTGGCTACCCTTTCCAGTTGCTCAGGACAGCAGAACCCGCCCCAGCAGTTTGCCGAGGTCACCCAATACATCGGTCCAGTGGCCGAGAATACCCCTGATCCCCAGCAGCAAGCGGATACCTCCGGCAGCAGTGACAGCATCTTCTCCAACAATCCTTTTGACGTTAGCTCTGATGGTGAAGAACTTACCGGTGCCGAAGAGGAAGGTTTTGGCGACGAAGAAATAATCGATTTCGCTGCCCAGGCCGAGGCAAGCACGCCCTATCCCTATGCAGGCAGCACACCCATTCCTCTGGATCCTGTGGATATGCCCTCGCCCACGCCCCGCACAGAGCTGGTCTTTGCCTACGACACCTATACCACGTCACTGAAACTCACCTTTGAGGGACCCCGGGGCTGGGTACCGGATGAGAGCATACCCGAGCAGTTTATCCTCACGGAGCCCGACACCCAGGTCAAGGACAAGCAGCCAGGCATCGTGAAGGTATATGCCATCCCTGTCAACAACGACTATTCGGAGAGCAACCTGAAAACCGAGGTACTGGAACGCCTCAGGGCCATCAGTTCCACCAACTTCGAAGAGTGGTCCCCCAGTCTGACTGCCAGCAGGTATCTCATGGGCAGCAAGGGTGTGTACGCAAACTACAGCGGCACCATGGCCGATGGTGTGAAGGTGGGCGGGCGGATCCACTGCACCACGATTGACAAGGTGCTCTATTGCATTGAAATCGTCTACCCACTGGCCTACAAGGATGACTACCTGAACATCTTTTCCAAGGTGAGGGAGACCATCAAGCGGGTACAGTAATTGTAACGTAAAAGGCCCTCCATGTGGAGGGCCTTTTATCGTATCCCTTTCTTTCAAGGGAAACAAGCTTAATACTGGTTCTGACGGTTGCGCTCGAAGCAGTCGCGGCAGTATACGGGCCGATCTCCGCGGGGCTGGAAGGGCACCTGGGTGGTGGCTCCGCAACCATCGCAAATCACTTCATACATCTGGCGTTCGCCACGATTGGGGTTCTGGCTGTTGCGGCGGGCGCTGCGGCAACCGGGGCAGCGGCTGGGCTCGTTCTGGAACCCTTTGTCAGCAAAGAATTGTTGCTCAGAAGCGGAAAAAACGAACTCGGCGCCACAATCACGGCAGGTTAGGGTCTTGTCTTCAAACATGGTTAGGTTACCTCCAAAATAGATGATCTGTGTCCCAAGCGCCTCTCGTTGATTGGTTCATGGATTTCCAGCTCTCGGACATCAAGAACGAAGGAGGAAGGAACCTAAACCGAAACCACATTTGGCTGGGTCAACATGGTCATTATAGCATGAAAACAACTCCTTGCATAGTCGTTTCCAAAATATATTTTACAAGTCTCTTTGCCGGACTGTGATGAACCGTGCTGTACTCCAATGCATACCCAAAAATGCTTCTAAATGGATAATTTGATACTTCCAGGCGTATAAATTACTTCTGGTCTCTTGCAAAATTCTTTCTTTTTCGATATTTTATTCCTTAAGATTTGTGACAGGTTCATTATGAATGAAGGTGCAAGGATGGATTATGTGGATTTAGGCAGACGTATTCGTAGACGGCGCCAGGAGTTCAGCTTTACCCAGGAAGCCTTGGCGGAACGCGTCAACGTAAGCACCTCTTTCATCGGCCATGTGGAGCGCGGTACGCGCAAAGCCAGCCTGGAAACATTGGTTTCCATCGCCAATGTACTGAACGTCAGCCTGGACTATTTGCTGGCGGGCAGTCTGAAAAGCAGCATCATCGGCCCGATGCCCCAGAGCCTGAACCCAAAGCAGCGCATTGCATTGCAGGAAATACTCGCCACCATACAGGACAATTTATCCGCCTGGTCCGACGAAACCCAGTAAACATGGACCGTATGCTTACGATAAGATTGTAAAAGGGCCCAAGGAGCGCTGATTCCGGCGATTCCTGGGCCCTTTGGTTCATCCTGAGACCTCAGGCCAGCATTTGAGCAACCACATCCCGCATGGAATAGAGCCCTGCAGGCTTACCGGCCAAAAAGCGGCCTGCCTTCAGCGCCCCCTGGGCAAACAGGGACCGGTTTTCCGCCCGGTGGATGAGCAGCAGCTGCTCCCCTTCCCCATAAAAACCCACCTCATGCTCTCCGGTCATGCTGCCGCCCCGGACAGCATGGATCCCCACATCGCCCGGTTGGCGCTGCTCCATGCGTCCATAGCGACCATAGACAGGCTTGATTCCCCCGCCCATCTCCCGTCTGGCCGTATCATACAGCATCAGTGCAGTCCCGCTGGGGCTGTCCGCCTTCATGCGATGGTGCCGCTCCACAATCTCAATGTCATAACCCTCTCCCAGGACCTTGCATGCCAGAGCCATCATCTGTTCCAGCACATGTACGCCCAGGCTCATGTTGGCGCTGCGCAACAGCGGTATCTCCTGACTGGCCTTGTGGATGCTTGCCAGTTCAACGTCGGTATAGCCCGTGGTGCAGAGAACGGCGGGCAACCTCCGGCTCCGGCAAAAGGCGAGGATCTCCGGCAAGGCATCGGGTCTTGAAAAATCAATCAGCACGTCTGCCTGCTGGGTGACCCGCTCGTAGCCTGCCACCATGGGAAAGTCTGCAGGCTGCCCTGCATAAGCCACATCCACACCACAGGCAACCTGAATCCCCTGAGCCTGCGCGGCGGAGGCAAGCTCCTGACCCATACGCCCCAAAGCACCGCCAATCACGATCCGCATGCTTGTCCTCCTTTCAGTTGAAGGGGTTGTGACCCCTCCAAACTTCCGGCTTTGGATGATCTCCCTGGTATCATCCCCTCGTCTACCATTCTACACCCATACCGGCCAAGGCTTGCTCCAGCCGATCCCGATTATCCTGGCCGATGGATACCAATGGCAGGCGCACCTCGCCACTGCACAGGCCCATCATCTCCACCGCTGCCTTGACGGGGATGGGGTTGACTTCGGTAAACAGGGCCTGGATCACCGGCATCAGCCGCAGCTGGAGATCCCGGGATGTCTTGATATCGCCCGTTAGCCAGCATTGCACCATGTCCGCCATATCCCGGGGCAGTACATTGGCTACCACGGAGATCACGCCCTGGGCTCCCAGCGCCATCAGAGGCACCACGGTATCGTCATTGCCGCTGAATAGAGTCATCCGACCGGCAATCCGGCGGATTTTCTCCATCACATAGGGAATGTTATAACTGCTTTCCTTGATACCGATAAACTTTTCGCAGGAGGCCAGCCTTTCCAGTGTTTCCGGGCCCAAATCAATGGTGGTGCGGCTGGGTACATTGTAAATGATGATGGGAAGGGCTGTTTTGTCGGCGATTTCCATGAAATGGCGATACAGCCCCTCTGTGGAGGTCTTGTTGTAATAGGGGGTATTCACCAACTGGGCCGCGCAGCCCAGATCCTCATAACGGTTGGCCGTGTCGATTACATGCCGGGTACAGTTGCTGCCGGTACCCGCGATGACCGGAACACGTCCCGCCACCGCCTTCACCACTTCCCGTACCACCACCTCCTGCTCCTCATCGGTCATGGTGGTGGGTTCACCTGTGGTACCACAGGCAACGATGGCAGCAGTGCCGTTTTGCACTTGAAACTCCACCAGGCGGTGGATGGCAGGCACATCCACCTGCCCGTTGGCAAAGGGAGTGACCAGCGCTACCGCGCTGCCTTGAAACAAAGCCTTCGTCGCCATGGAAAGCCTCCTTCTGTTCCCGGTTTTACTGCGGCGTGATGTAACCCAACTTGCACAGGTATTCGGCGCTGAGCACACCGCCGCCCGCGGCACCGCGCAGGGTGTTATGGCTCAGAGCCACGAACTTGTAGTCCAACACGGCATCCTCCCTCAGGCGACCTATGGTGATGCCCATACCGTTTTCATAGTCCCGGTCCAGCCTGGTTTGCGGGCGGGCGGGGTCTGTAAAATAATAAAGAAACTTTGCGGGGGACGAGGGCAGGCCCAACCCCTGGGTGGCGGGTACTGCGTTCTCCCAGCGCTCCAGGATCTGCGGTATCGTGGGCTTTTTTCGGAAGCCCACGCTCACGGCGGCCATGTGGCCGTCGGAGCAGGCCACCCGCAGGCATTGGGCACTGATCACCGGCCAGGCAGCCAACTCAATTCCCTTTTCCCCAACTGTGCCAAAGATCTTCAAGGGCTCCTTCTCGCTCTTCTCATCCTCGCCGCCAATGTAGGGAATCACATTGTCCACCATCTCCGGCCAGGAGGCGAAAGTTTTTCCCGCACCACTGATGGCCTGATAGGTGCAGGCAATGACCTGATAAGGCTCAAAATCCATCAGGGGCCACAGTGCGGGCACATAGCTCTGTATGCTGCAATTGGGCTTGATGGCAATAAATCCCCGCTTCGTGCCCAGGCGTTCACGCTGGGCTTTGATGATTCCGGCATGATCCCCGTTGATTTCCGGAATCATCATGGGCACATCCGGAACCATACGGTTGGCACTGTTGTTGCTGATAACGGGGATCTCCGCCTTGGCATAGCGCTCCTCCAGGGCCAGGACCTCGTCCTTCTTCATATCCACAGCGCAAAAGATGAAATCCACCAGGGGAGCAATCTTCTCCACCTGAGCGGCATCCATCACGGGCAAATTGGCAATCTTCTCCGGAACGGGGGCCTCAAAAGCCCAACGGCCCTGGGTCGCTTCCCGGTAGGTCTTGCCGGCACTGCGGCTGCTGGCCGCCAGGCAAGTGACCGTAAACCACGGATGATCCTTGAGCAGCAACACAAAGCGCTGCCCCACCATACCTGTGGCACCGATGATCCCCACTCGAAATTGCTCCATGATACCGCCCTCTTTCCTGATGTTGATGCCAGGAGAAAGTTGCTTCCTTGCAACAGTATGCTCCAAAAGGCGCATTGTGCGCGCCTATTGTCAAAGAATACATCAACAGGAAAGCCTTGTCAATCCGCCCCAGGCGTTGCACGGGTTCAAGCAACATGGTACAATGGGCATAAAAACAGAGCAACCACCTGAAACAAAAGAAGCGGGGCATGTTCATGAAGAGATTCACAGGAATTGTTTTGGTATTGATCCTGGTGCTATCCCGGGGTATCGCTCTGGCAAGCGATTTTCTGGTGGTAGAGCAGGAGCCTTCCCACACGGCCGCCGGGGCCATACAGGCCGGGGGTCCCCTGGCCGCTGCGTATGAAGCCGCCTGCCGCATGGCGGAAAGCGGCGATCTGATTACGTCTATCAACACTTTTGCCAAGATGGGAAAGTACCAGGACGCGCCCCTGTATACAGCCTATCTGGAGGCTAAACTGCACCTGCTGCGCAATGACCCTGCCAAGGCGGCGGGGGGTTTCTCCAAATTGGGAGATTTTCTGGACAGCGCAGCCCTGGCGGCCAAGGCCCAAGCCCTGTTCTGTCACCGCTTCCAACAGGAGGACCTTTTCGGTTATGTGAGCGGCAATGGGCAGGTCATCATAGAGGCACAGTTTGATTGGGCAGAGCGAAGCTTCCGTCCGGAAAGTGTGTGGCTGTCAGACAAGGACCGGGAAGCACTGCCTGTGGCGGCGGTATTCATGGGCAGCACCTTCTGCGACGGCACCAATCTGCTGCCCCAGGAGGGAAAATACGGATTGCTTCGACGGGACGGGAAATTGGTGGCACCTATCGCCTATGACGAGATTCTTTGGACTGCAGATGGCATCGGGGCTCTGCGGACCGGTCAGGTTTTCACCCTGATGTATCTGCAGACCGGCGAGTCCCTGGGCGGAGAGTATGAGGACATCGGGGCCTATGCCGAGGGTTTTGTCCCCGTGAAGTCCTATGGAAAATGGGGTTACCTCAGCCGGGAGGGTCGGATGCTGCCGGGTGATTTCGCCTGGGACAGCGCCCTTCCCTTCCGCGAAGGGATGGCAGGGGTATCTCAGGACAAGCGCGCCGGGTTCATCAATACCGACGGCCAGGTAACAATCCCCCTGACCTACGATGACGTACATTCATTTGGCGGCGGCCTGGCAGGAGTCAAGCAGGGCAAGAAATGGGGCTTTATCAATACCCAAGGGGAACTGGTCATCAAGCCCGCCTATTCCCAGGTAGGAATCTTTGCCATGGAGCGCTGCCCGGCAAAGCGTGGTGACAAATGGGGGGTCATCAATGGACAGGGGGAATGGGTCATCTCCAACAAGTATGACGAGATCACAGAGTTTGATCCCATCTATCACAGGGCCTGGATGCGAAACAACAAGCTTTGGGGCCTCCTGTCCCTGGACAGCGTTGTGCTGAAGCCATCCTGGGCCACCTTCACGCCATTTGCCGCCGACGGCATATCTGCGGTAAGTTACAAAGGCCTATACGGCTACATCGACACCCGGGGAGTGAACCGGATCCCCAGCGGCTTTGACATGGCCTCTGCCTTTTCCGCAGGCCTGGGCGGGGTATCCGCAGGTGAGGGTGCCGTGCAGTATCTTAACAAGCTGGGGCGTGGATTTTCTGTCATGAGCGATGTGCCCACCCAGCCTCTGAACGGCTTCATCGAAGGCCGAATCATAACGGAAAACCCCATCATCCAGGCGGAGACGGACACAGGTCTGGAAACCCGGAAAATCACTTATTCCATTTCCTTCGTGCTGTATGATCTGGAGGGGAATCCCATGGAGTTTCAGGTATAAGTGGCAAGCCAGTCCCGCCGAACCGCCTCCCAGGAATAACGGGATCCCAACTCCATCCGCCGCCGCTCCCTCTCCTGGTGGGGAATCGGGCTCATGAGGACGCTTACAAGCAAAGAGGGAAGCTCGTCATAATCCGCAAAATGAGTGGTCTGAATCCTGGACTCCAAGAGCTGGGGGTAGTGCAGCCAATCTCCTGTGATCACCTGGGCGCCGGCATAGAGGTACTCTCTCATGCTGGCAGAAAAAGCATCCGTCTGAACGGCCAAAATGAAAACATCCGCCGCCTTGCGCAGCTTTGCGCTTTCCTCCCCATCCAGAAACTCCCGTAAGAACACGCACCGGCAGGGAAGCGCAGCAGCCTTCTCCTCCACCTGCCGCACATAGTCTTCGTCGTGGCCTCCATAGGTCATCTGCAGTACGATGGTAATGGTGGACAGCTCCTCAGGAGGGATCTGCGCCAAGGCGCTGAGCACCTCCGGCTGGTGCTGGGCAGGAGAAGCATTGGAGCCCACGCAGACAACACGCTGCTCCTGCCCAATCCCAAAATGAGCCTTGCACTGGGCTTTGGTCATGGTCTCCTCAATTTTGTCGATCTCCTTAAAGACCGTCACCCCAAACTGGACCAGAACCGTTTTCCGGGTCACAGCCTCTCCGTAAACCTTTTGGAGCAGTTCCTCATGCAAAGTCGATTGAACGGTGACGGCGTGGCAGCGACGCAGATAAGGTCCCATTTCTTTCAGTGCCTTGCGGGAGGCCCGCAGCAGATCACTGCCCCAAAACGTACACACCCACCGGGCCTTGGGAAAAGCTCTTGCCAGAGCCTGGCCCAGGGCAAGGTCGCGCCGGGACAGATAGTGGTTATGGATGATGTCAAAGGGCCCCAGCTTCCGCAAAGATCTGCCGTTGAGCCAGATCCTCACCCACATCCGCAGCCGGGGAATATGTCGGATGAGAGGCATCCTGTGCCGGTCCTGATAGACCTTGATGCCGTGCTGCCGATAAAACCCGGCATTGGTTCCCTGATCCCCCCAGATCGGGAAAACCACCACCTGGTGACCCTCGGGCAGGAGCACATGCTCGATATACCGGCGTGTCCAAAAACTGTCCGCGTCCGTAAGCATCAGGATCCGCTTGCTCATGGTTCTTCCTCCCCGTGACGAGGCCGGTTTTGCCCGGAGCTTGGCCCAGGCCGATGACGGAGCACCTTCTGTCCCTCCCTGAGCACCTGGAGGGCTGTCCGCCAAAGGGTGGCGATCTCACCGCGAAACAGAATGCAGGCCAGGACCAGGGTTCCTGAAAGCAGTGCATACCGGGCCAGAGTATTTGACCGCAGCAGCCAGTTGCCAAAGGAGGCAAACAGCATCAGCCCGATGGAACAGGCCAGAGAACGGTAATTGTCAATGGCTTTGTAGTACTTCTCCCCAATCCAGGTACGCAGCAGCAGGAAAGCCACAGCGGCCGCGGCGGCAGCCAAAGCGGCCCCCGTTTCTCCCAGCACAGGGATCAGCAGGAGACAAAGACCCAGGTTCAGCAGCACGGACACCAAAAAGATGAGGGTGTTCCAATAGGTCTTTTTTGCGATGCTGATGCCCATGCCTGTGGTTTCGCTGAGACAATAGCAAATGGGTGAAAGAAACAGAAAGGGAAAAAACACCACGGAGCTTCGGTAATTGGGCCCGAGCAGCAAAAACACAGGGCCCTGAAGCAGCGTCACACCCAGGCCAAAGAGCGTCAGAGCACAGGCCATCAGACGGTGAACGGTGAAGAATCTTCCCTTGTTGCCGCTTTGGTAGTTTTCATACACATAGGGTGCCCAATAGGTATTAAAGCCGGTTTGTATGATATTCACCGTGGAAGCCAGGACCAGCGCGCTGGTATAAATCCCAATGGCGGAGAAATCCATCAGCTGCCGCAGAAGAATCGGGCTGACCGACGTATTGAGCCAGCTGATCAGGGTCATGGGAATCAGCGGCACGGCAAAACCGGACATATCCTTCAGGAAGGGCTTGTCCACCTGCATGGCGAATCCGATGTCAAAGCGCCTGCGCTGCAGCAAAACGAATATGAAGGTGAAAATCCCCATCAACGCCGTCAGTGCCAGGATGGCAACTTTGCCCTGGGGCTTTACAAAGCCCACGGCCAGATAGGCGATCTTGGTCACCAGGACATATAGAACCCCCTGGATGGTATACAGCTTCGCGTTTTGCTCCATCCGGTAACACAGGGACAGGTAGCGGAACAGCACAGAGCAGAGGCTGAACAGGCACAGGCACAGAAAGATGGAGCGATCCATCTCTCCCGCTACCTGGACGCTGATGCCGCGCCAGCCAAGATACAGCACTGCCGAGGATAAAAGGCTGAAGCCCACGGACGTAGCGGCGCAAAAGGTAAGCATCCCTGCGGCCGTGCTCCTTCCCGGCGGCTCCCGATAAAAGCGCACAAATGCCTGATCCAGCCCCAAATAGCACACCGAGGCCAGAAGGGTAGCGTAGGTATTAAAAAGGTTCAGCTTTCCCAGTTCCTCCGGCAGAAACAGCCGGGTGGCGATGGGGGACGCAATAAACCCGATCGCAAAGGAAATCCACGCGGTCATGGAAAAGCCTACCATATTCTTAAGAAAATGCTTCTTTGTTTGCTCCATCGCTTCGGCGGGCACTCCTTTGACAAGGGGCTATGCCCCCGATTCCTTTTACGTGTTTCATCCGATCAAGAGGTGGAAGCATGGCCAGAGAGCTTAGTTGGCTCCCTTGGGCAAGGTCAACCGAAAGACCGTCTCCTCCTCATTGCTGAAGAAATCAATCTGCCCTCCGTAATCCTCCAGGGTCTGCCGGACAATGGAAAGACCCAGGCCCCGACCCTCTCCCTTGGAACTGACACCGGGCTCGAAGATTCGCTCCCCCATCTCCCTGGGAATGACCGGGCCATTGTTGCGGACGCTCATCAGGAAGCCACGCAGATTCTCGGTGATTTCCAGGCGGATCAGGGGCGCTTGCGCAGCCTGGCACGCCTCCATGGCATTGTCCAGCAGGTTGCCCAGGACTCGGCAAAACTCCCACCTGGGCATGGCCAACTCCTCCAGGCTGCTTTGAATACTGAGCTCCAAGGCAATGCCCGCCTCCTGGCAAGCCGCGGCCTTTACCTGAAGCAGCGCGTTCACGGCCGCGCTTTGGGTACGCATCACGGAGGACACGGCACGAATCTCCTGGTACACCTTCTCCAAATAGTCCGTGGCTTCGTCGTATTCATGCATCTCCATCAGGCTGTAAACCACCTGGAGGTGGTTTAAGAAGTCATGGCGCTGGGCTCTGAGGGTATGGTTGAGAGCATCCATCTGCGTGTTGGTTTGCTCAAGATCCACCATAGCTCGTGCCTGACGGCGGGCCAGCATCCCCTGGCGAATGTCAATGACCGCTCCCCAGGTGGCCGTCAGCGCACAAATCACCGCCAGAATCTGAATCCTGCTCAGGCTCACCTCCCCAAGGGGAACGATCAGGAGCATATACACCACAAAAATCGCCAGCACTCCGATTTGCAAAGCGTTGATGATGATGGCATACATGGATGCCTTTGCGATGTCGATGTTCCGGGTGGGTTTGCGGGCGGGCTTACGGGTGAGGGTCATGCCTCTCTCCAAATCTACGCGCCATGCGCTGCTTGATCTTGGCCTCATGGCCCTGGTCGGAGGGGAAATAGTAGCGGACATTTTCATAGCCCGGAGGTAAATAGGTCTGCTTCACAAAATGCTCCGGATAATCGTGGGGGTATTTGTAGTCCGGGGTTTTCTCATGGGGCAGGGCATAGCTCTGGTCCCGCAGGTAGGGAGGCACCGGGGAAAAGTTCCCCTTTTGGGCGTCCGTCATGGCCGCGCCAATGGCCTGCACGACGGAGTTGCTCTTTTCCGCCTGGCAGATGGCGATGATGGCCTGGGCGATGGGAATCTGTGCCTCGGGCATGCCCACGAACTCCAGGGCTTTGACGGCAGCATGGGCCTGGAGCATGGCGATGGGATCCGCCAGGCCCACATCCTCGCTGGCGTGGACCACGATCCGCCGGACAATCAGCTTGGGATCCACCCCCGCGTAGATCATACGGCTGAACCAAAGCAGTGCGGCATCCGCATCGCTGCCCCGCATGCTCTTGATGAAGGCGGAGAGCATGTCGTAATACAGGTCCTCATCCAGCTTCATGACGGGCTTTTGCACACTCTCCTGGGCGGCGGCCAGGGTGATGAAACGGGTGGGTCTGCCGTAGCCCTCAACCGTGGTTTCCTCAGTGGTCAGAAAGGCCAGTTCCAGCGCCCCCAAGGCGGTGCGCACATCCCCCTCCGACATCCGCGCAATGTAGCGAAGAGCACCTGGTTCGCACTCCACAGCATACTGGCCATAGCCCCGCTCCCGGTCGGCCAGGGCCCTTTGCAGCGCCTCCTCCACCTCATCCACGGATAAGGCTTCAAAGTGGAACACCCGGCAGCGGCTCACGATAGCCGGGGTCATGCTGGCCATGGGGTTTTCCGTTGTGGAGCCGATGAAGCGGATCAACCCGCTTTCAATGGCGGGCAGAATGCTGTCGCTCTGGGCCTTGCTCCAGCGGTGGCACTCATCCAGCAGCAGATAGGTGGCCTGACCCTGACGCATACGGCGTTCCTGGGCCGTGGCAAGGACCTTGCGCACGTCCGCCACTCCGCTGGTGACTGCATTGAGCTTTTCAAAGGCGCTGCCGGTCATGTTGGCGATGACGAAGGCCAAGGTGGTTTTGCCGCAACCCGGAGGGCCCCAGAAAATGCTGCTCTGGAGCCTATCCGCCACAATGGCACGGCGAAGGAGTTTGCCCTCTCCCAAAAGCGTCTTCTGGCCGATAAACTCATCCAATGTCCGTGGGCGCATCCGGTCCGCCAGGGGCGGCTGAGTGGAGTGCCCCGCAAATCCGCTCCACAGGGTCTGTTGATCCGGATGATTCATGGCAGCAAAGGAGCGACGCTTTGGCCGCCGGTATGATAAAACCCTTTCAAGGCATAGGTTCCAGGCATCGACTCTCCTCCTTGATGCGTCTGTCCATTTTCGTAGTATACTCTTTTGAGGTTGATTTCGCAAGACGAGCAGAGGGATGGGGAAGGTCCTGCCACAGATACCATAGCAATTGTATTACCGGCGCATCAAAAAAGCGGCCTATTACGACCGCTTCACTGAGTCCCCTATGGCAATCCCTTGCCTGGTCCTTCTTTTACCCAATCCTCTCCAGCTCTGTATGCAGACGGCTCAAAATCCTTTTCTCCAGCCTGGAGATATAGCTCTGGGAAATGCCGAGCAAATCCGCCACTTCCTTCTGGGTCATTTCCTCCCGGCCTCCCAACCCGAACCTCAGCGTGATGATCCGCTTCTCCCTGGATCCCAGATGGGAGAGAGCATCCCTGAGCAAATCCCGCTCTATCTCTTGCTCCAGGTTCTGGGACACCGTGTCCGGCTGGGTGCCCAGCACGTCGCTCAGCAAAAGCTCGTTCCCGTCCCAATCGGTTTTCAGGGGTTCATCCAGGCTGACCTCCAGGCGCAGCTTGTTGGTCTTGCGCAAAAACATGAGGATCTCATTCTCAATGCAGCGGCTCGCATAGGTGGCCAGTTTGATCTTTTTGTCCGGGTCAAAGGTACCCACTGCCTTGATCAGGCCGATGGTACCGATGGAAATCAGATCCTCCAGGGGAACCCCGGTATTCTCAAAGCGCCGGGCGATAAACACCACCAGGCGGAGGTTATGCTCAATCAGGCGCGCCCGGGCACCCTCGTCCTGAGCCAGGAGCCGCCGCACCAACTCCTGTTCCTCTTGCAGGGTCAGGGGCGCGGGCAGAGGATCCGGCCCGCCGATGTAGAGCAGCTCCTTGGAGAAAAGCCTGGCCAACAACCTTTGCAAAGCGTGATGAATGCCGGAAAGCTCCTCAAAATAGCCCATGATTCTCCTCCTCATTCTACTTTTGTGACATCAGGGGAAGCTCCCCTCCTACCGGTTGGATCGTTGCCGGACTGCCCGGAAGGGCGGCCGGTGAAGGCATGGCGGCCAGGGGTACCAGAGCCTGCACCCCTTCGTAGGCCGGGCCCGCGACCGCCACCATTACCTTAGCCTCGCAGGCCTTCCCATCCAAATATATCCGGCAGCTTTCCGGGCGGAACACCGGCCATAGCCCCCGTCCTGCCGCCGTGCGGACGCTGAGCAGCCGAAAGCCCACGGGCAAATCCTCCAAGCTGCCCAAGCCCGGATGCTCCGGGAAAAGCACCCTGGCCGCCCGCAGCGAAATTACCATCACAGGCATGGATGTGATCGAATCGCGCAGCAGGTTTCCACTGTCCAGGATGGCTGGAAGCAGCACGCTCTGGCCGTTGGCCACCAACTCCACCTGCTGCACCCGCTGCATGACTGTGGGTAACAAGGCGCTTAATGTCCACAGAAGAAGCGTCAACAGCAGCGCCATGGCCATGGACAGGGCCGGGGAACAGCCCATACCAAGCAAGGCTATGGCCGATCCGCCCGGCAGGAGGGCGGCGCATACGGTGGTGACCAGTGCCCTGGCAAAAGCCGTCAGCCCTTCTCTGCCATAGCAGATCCCAACGGAAATCAAGCACAAAAAAAGCGCCAACTCTCCCTCACCAGGATTCATCAACTGCCACAGGGAACCCCCGGCTCCCAGCAGAGCGCAGATGAGCAGCCTGGCCTTCCCCGGTGTGGGCAGCCCGGCCAGTTTGCCCCCCAGAAGCAGGCTCACGGCGCACAATGCCCCGTTCCACAACCCGTAGGCCTCCCCGTGAACCATTCTAGCGCCCCCCATTCCGGCTCCCTTCCCTTGATCCCAGTATACGCAAATGCCGCCCGCAAACATGTCGGATTTGCGCGCGAAAAAAACCGCTCCTTGGCAGAGAGCGGCGCCAGATGTTTTCCCTCCGTTTTTTGTTTCACCCCGGCAGGGAGAGGGTATCCTTAGATTGAAATAAATCACGCAATCCTATTTCACGAGTGATGCGCTTAGGGAAGGATGAATGCACATGGCATGCTCTGTATCCGTTGTGAATGGTACATTGCCCCAGGAAGAGATCGATTCCTACATAGCCAGGGCGAAGGATAAGTTTGGCGTGGAACCCAGACACATCGACATCAAGGTGGACGGGGATGAAGTAGAGCTGAACTATGATCTTCCCCAACAACCCTTCCACCGCATCCGCCGCATTACCGGCTATCTGGTGGGTACCTTGGAGCGCTTCAACAACGCCAAACGCAGCGAGGAAAAGGATCGGGTAAAGCATAATTGCTGTGGATGAGCCAGATAAATGGTCCCATGGGACATATGATACCGGCACCTTGACAAGTGCCGTAAAAGAGTTTATGATCAGTTCACGGCAATGATCGTGGCCATCGAATCCCATCGCCTTCAGAGAGCAGCCGGCCGGTGCGAGGCTGCGGCAAGGAATTCCATGTCCACCACGGGAGCCTGCAGCGAGGAACTGCGGGGAGCGCCCTGTACAGCGCAAGAAAGTGAAACACCGGGTTTGCCCGGTGTTTAAGCCGGGTGGCACCGCGGAGCAACGTCTTCCGTCCCTGTGGCTATGGAAATCCATAGCGGCAGGGCGTTTTTCATTTTATTCAAGGCAGAAATCGGAGGGGTTTCCATGTTGGACATCAAACGGATTCGTCAAAATCCCCAGGAACTTGTGGACGCGCTGAAGGCGCGCAACAAGGACATTTCCCTGGAGCCATTCCTTAAGGAGGACGCTGTCCGCCGAAGCCTGATGGCCGAGGCGGAGGAGAAGAAGGCTCTGCGCAATGCCACCTCCAAGCGCATTGGCGAAGCCAAGAAGCGGGGGGCCGATGACAGCGAAACTGCTGCTTTGATGGAGGAGATGCGGGAGTTGGGCGACAGGATCGCCGCCATGGATGCGGACATTGCTGAGCTGGAAGCGAACATGGAGCATTTTCTCCTGAATGTGCCCAACATACCCCATGATAGCGTACCCAAGGGCAAGGATGAAACCGGCAACGTGGAACAGCGCTGCTGGGGCGAGCCGCGGCAATTCCCCTGGGAGCCCAAAGCCCACTGGGACATCGGCGCAGATTTGAAGATTCTGGATTTCGAGACCGCCGCCAAGGTTTCCGGAGCCCGGTTCACCTTCTACCGGGGCCTGGGTGCAAGACTGGAGCGGGCCGTTATCAACTTTTTCCTCAACACCCACGCCGCAGACGGCTACGACGAGGTCTATCCCCCCTACATGGTAACCCGGGCCGCCATGACCGGTACCGGCCAGTTGCCCAAGTTTGAGGAGGATGCCTACAAAGTGGATCAGGACACCTTCCTGATCCCTACGGCGGAAGTACCCGTCACCAACATGTATCGGGAGATGATCCTGGAGGGAGCCCAGCTGCCGATCCGTCACTGCGCCTATTCCACCTGTTTTCGCGCCGAGGCGGGCAGCGCGGGCCGGGATACCCGCGGCCTTATCCGCCAGCATCAGTTTAACAAGGTGGAGCTGGTGAAGATCGCCAAACCGGAACAAAGCTACGAAGAGCTGGAATCCATGACCCGTCAGGCGGAAAAGGTGCTGGCGCTGCTGGGCCTGCCCCACCGGGTGGTGACGCTTTGCACAGGAGACATGGGCTTTTCCGCAGCCAAAACCTACGACATCGAGGTGTGGATGCCCAGCTACGGACGCTATGTGGAAATTTCCAGCTGTTCCAATTGTGAGGACTTCCAGGCTCGCCGGGCCAATATCCGCTACCGGGAGAATCCCAAGGACAAGCCCCAGTTTGTGCATACACTAAATGGCAGCGGCGTGGCCGTGGGCCGCACCGTGGCCGCCATCCTGGAAAACTATCAAAATGAGGACGGCAGCGTCACCGTACCCGAAGCGCTTAGACCCTATATGGGGACCGATATGATCCGGTAAACACCGGCAGCGTTGTCTCTTACTCTCCCCGAAACAGCATCGCCAGGGAATACAGAGGAATGGACGAGTAGGAGCGGGGATCATACCCCGTGATCCTGGCCAGTTTGTTGAGCTTGTATTGCAGCGAATTTTTGTGGATAAAGTGTGCGTGGGCCGTTTTTGTGATGGAGCCGTCCATCTCATACAGCGTGCCCAGAATGGCTGCATACTCCTCGATCTCTTTTGTGCCGAGGTTGCGAAATACCCGGCTCACAAAAAGCTTTTTGGTGTTTTTATCGATTTCCTCGAGGAATAATTCATAGGTGATATCCTCGTAAAACAGAATACGCCGCCCCTCCCGTATGGGGCATGCCTGAAGCGCCTTCATCGCCTCCTGGTAAGCCTGGTGGACGGATAGGCGGTCCGTGCCAGCCCCTCCGTCCACTCCTGCCATGAGCTGGATGCCATACCTGGCCAGGACGTCCCGAAAGGTGCGGTCAATAAATTGGGTCAGTGCCTGATTTTCCTGGTAAGGCAAAAGGCAGATCATCACGGAGGGGGTTTTGGAGAAAATGGCCCCCGGGATCCGACCCAGGGCCTGCCGCACCCAGCGGTTGATCTTGTCGATGGTCTCCTGCCCGGTGGGGCTGTCGCTGTACCTTGTGATATCCACGATGCGCATCACCACCACACGGCGAGGGAGGCTGACGTCGATTGACTGTGCCTGGGCGCGCTGTAAAAACGCAGGGTCGGACACATCCTGTTCCGTCATGATCCAATCGTCCAGGAACCGGGTGCGGATACGGCCCTCGATTTTCTTGCGCTGCTGCTCATCATGGTCCCGCAGAAGGATCTCCGTCATTTTCTTGATGATTTGTCCATACTGGCGGACCTGCTCAAACTCGCCGGTAATCCCGATGGCTCCCACCACCGCTTTGTCCATCACCAAAGGCAGATTGCACCCCTTGCGGGCTCCTTCATACTCATCGTCGGAATACACGATCAGCTCATCCAAGCCTTCCCGGATCAGCTTGGCCGCACCTCCATGGAAGTTGCCCACGCGCTCCGGGGTGGCGCTGGCCAAAATATAGCCCTTTTCATCAAAGAAGTTGAGCTGCTTGCTTAAGATTCCTCCTACTTCGTCGATGATCTCCTGGGCGATGTCTCTTGATATTTCCATTTTTCTCCCTCCAGACGCTATCGCCAGTATACCACGCCCTGATGCATTGGTACAGGGAATGGCAATTATTGTCTTTGAAAGATATTTTTTGTTCTCTGTACCAATCCTCTTTGGTATCTATATTATAGACCCAATGGGACCATATTAGCTATACTGAGTGAAACAAATGGGCGAATGCTTGTTTACTGATTCGCTCAATAAAAAGGAGGCTGTTCTATGACCGGAATTCCTCTGCTGGTTGCTTTTGTAATTGCAATCATCCTCATGATCCTACTGATCTCCAAGTTTAAGGTTCACGCCTTCCTGTCCCTGATGCTGGTTTCCCTGCTTCTCGCCCTTGTGGCGGGTGTTGATCTGGTCCAGATTCCCACCATCATCGGGCAGGGCTTCTCCGGCACATTCACAAGCATCGGCATCGTCATTATCCTGGGTGCTTTGGTGGGCACTCTGCTGGAAAAGACAGGCGCCGCGCTGAAGATGGCGGATGTTGTGGTTAAATGGGTGGGCAAAAAGCGCCCCGAACTGGCCATGCTGATCATGGGCTGGATTGTCTCCATCCCGGTGTTCTGCGACAGCGGTTTCGTTATCCTGAACCCCATCCGCAAAGCCCTGGTGAAGCGCACCGGCCGTTCCGCTGTCGCTTCTGCCGTGGCGCTGTCCATGGGATTGTATATCTCCCATTGCTTCATTCCCCCCACACCCGGCCCCATTGCTGCCGCCAACACCCTGTTTGAAGGACTGGCCCAGCCGGTCAACCTGCTGCTGATTATGGCCATCGGTGTGCTTTGCTCCATCCTGCCCCTGATTGCCAGCTACATCTTCGCTCTGGTAATCGGCAAGAAGGTGAAGTCCCGCGGTGAGCAGACCGCCGACGACGGTGCCGTGGTGCAGACCTATGAGGAACTGGTTGCCAGCTATGGCAAACTGCCCGGAGCGCTTATGTCCTTTGCACCTATCGTTGTGCCCATTGTGTTGATGGGGCTGAACTCCGCCCTTAACATGGCCAAGGTCAGCATTCCCTTCTTCACCTTCCTGGGCACTCCCATCATGGCCCTGGCGGTGGGTGTTATCCTGGGTGTAATCTTGATGGCCAGCGGCGGAAAGATGAAGGACTTCTATGCCCTTACCGATGAAACGCTGCGGGTTACCGGCCCCATCCTCTTTGTAACGGCAGCCGGCGGCGTGCTGGGCAAGGTCATTGCCAGCACCGACATGGTCAACTTCATCTCCACCAACTCAGGCGCACTATCCACGCTGGGCTATCTCTTCCCCTTCCTGCTGGCTGCCATCCTCAAAACCGCCCAAGGTAGCTCAACTGTATCCATTACCACTACGGCCGGCATTCTGGCCCCACTCATGGCCACCATTGGCTTAACCTCCCCCTTGCAAGTTGCCTTGACGGTGGTCGCCATCGGCTCCGGCGCCATGACGGTTTCCCATGCCAATGACAGTTACTTCTGGGTAGTCACCAACTTTGGCGATCTGGAGGTAAAGGACGGTTACCGTACCCAGACCCTGGGCACCCTGGTGGTGGGCATCGCGGGCATCCTCAACGTGCTGTTGGTCTCCCTCCTCGCGTAACCGGGCATTGCGCCCTTTATCACACCCAATCATCAGCGAGCCGGGAAATGCGCTATGCATCACCCGGCTCTTTTATCAGGAGGGAAGCTCACCATGAGTTTACGACAGGACGCGGATGGAATTATGCAATCGGCTCTTAGCTCGGCTTTGCCTGATACGGCAGTGAAAGCCGCGCTGCGCGATATCCACTTTGATCCCCGAGGGCGCATCATCCTGGTGGCTCTGGGAAAGGCAGCCTGGCAGATGGCGAAAACCGCCCATGAAACCCTGGGTGATCGCGTGGATGCCGGCATTGTCATCACCAAGTACGGCCATGTGAAAGGTCCCCTGGGCAAGCTTGCCTTGCGGGAGGCCGGTCATCCCGTTCCCGATGAAAATTCCTTTTCCGCCACCCAGGAGGCCATCGGATTGGTCCGGGATCTACAACCTTGTGACAGCGTGCTGCTGCTGATTTCCGGCGGAGGTTCCGCCCTGTTTGAGCAGCCCGCCATTCCGCCTTCGGAACTGCAAAGCATCACCGACCAGCTCCTTAAATCGGGAGCCAGCATTGTGGAGATGAACACCATCCGCAAAAGGCTAAGCCAAGTGAAGGGCGGACGTTTTGCGAAGCTGTGCGTACCGGCGCAGGTCTGGGCGGTGATTCTCTCCGATATCATCGGCGATCCTCTGGACATGATCGCTTCTGGCCCGGCCTATCCCGACAGCAGCAGCAGCGCCGATGCGCTCCAGGTTACCAGCAGGTATCGTCTGCTTTTATCCCCGGAGGCAGAGCGCTGCCTCAGGGAAGAAACCCCTAAAGAGCTGTCCAATGTCCACAGCCTGGTTACGGGCAGCGTGAAGGGTCTGTGCGAAGCTGCTGCGCAGGAGGCCCGGCAGCTGGGTTACGATCCCTGCATCCTCACCGCCAGCCTGTCCTGTCAAGCCAGGGAGGCCGGCAGCTTCATGGCTTCCATTGCCCAATACCACCAGAATACTCCCGGAAGCCTGGCCTTCATCGCCGGTGGCGAGACAGTGGTGCGCCTCCTGGGGAATGGCAAGGGCGGGCGGAATCAGGAGCTGGCCCTCTCCGCCGCTGCAGGCCTGGATGGGCTTCGGGATACGGCTTTATTTTCCCTGGGCAGTGACGGCACCGACGGCCCCACAGACGCGGCGGGCGGCTATGTGGACCAGGATACGGCAGGCAAGCTCCGCTCGGCGGGGATCGATTTGTATGCCGTTCTGGAAAACAATGACGCGTATCATGCTCTGGAGAAAGTTGGGGGCTTGATTATCACCGGGGCAACGGGCACCAATGTGAACGATGTAAGCGTGCTGCTGATCAAACGATAGGCAAGGAGTACACAAGTCATTCCAAGCCCTATGAAAAGAGGGGCCGGTTTGCTGCCAAACCGGCCCCTCCATGCTTTCTTACTTCTTCTCAGGCTTTCCCTGCCGGGTATTGCCGGGTTTCATCCCCGCCTGGACAGCCATGCCCACCCCGGCCTTCATCACCAGTCCGGCCACCACACCGGTTAAAATTCCTGTGCCTATACCCACCAATGTCAACACAGCAGCGTAATACAGGAGGTTTGCATTCCCCACCAGGGCCAGGGCAATCAGCATTTGACCTGCATTATGAAGCACCGCCCCCGCCACGCTGATGCCCACCACCCCCAGGGAAGCAAAGCGTTTGAGGAGCAGCATACCCGCCACGCTGAGAGCTCCCCCTGCCAAACTGAAGGCCAATGCGAAAGGGTTGCCGAAAAGCACGGCGCTGAGGAGCACCTTCACCAGCATCAGGCCTACCGTAAGCGATGGGCTCAGCAGGTAAACCGCGTAGAGCAGCACTGCGTTGGACAGCCCCAGCTTCACACCGGGAATGGCGGGCATCAGTGGAATTTGGCTTTCCACATAGCCCAGCACCAGCATAAGCGTGGTGAGCAGGCCGCACAAGGCGATGCGCTGGGCATAGAGCCGACTCTGGGCAGCAGCATGGCCCGGGCCTCGCAGGGGCGTCTCCGGCTTCTGGGCAACCTTACGGGATACGTCCCGTGGCTCCCTGGAAGGGGCATCCTGGCTCACGGTGACTCACCTCCCACCTCACCGGCCGGAAGCAATTCCGCCACCACCCGATGGGGAGCGCAAACCACCATGTTCATCAAAGGGCGGCTGTCCATGTTGTCCGCCGTTACTTCTCCCTGATAGACGCAGAGCTGATTATGGCAGGTGGAGGACAGCATAAAAAAGCCCGTGGGCGACAGATGAAGGATATTGATCACTCCGTCCCCCTGGTCAATCTGCAGGTCCTTTTCCTCAGTGAGTGGCAACGTGGCGACGGTTTCGCCGCCTATGCTGTAGCGAAGATACAGCGACGCTTCCCCTGCGGCGGGCCCGGCCTGAGGCATAGCGCCCTTTCGCAGCAGGGGCATGAGCAATAGCACACCTCCCGCTACCACAGCAAGCAAAAAAATAAGAAGGATGTCCTTCTTGCGAAACATCACCTGTTCCTCCCTCGCAAGGCCACATGGATATCTCATAAATGCAGCCCCACCTCCGCCTTATGGAGGATTTCAGTTGATTATACCATAGTTTTTCATGATGTCAAATTGACCGGGGTGAAAAGATATGGTACAATCTCCCCGTACATCTACGGGCAAGCCCGGTGCGGTGGTATTGAAGGGATGCGCTCTCCCGCCGCGGCAGGGCCCAGGCCCGGAAAGGCTGATTTGATGTCTGGACACAGCAAATGGGCGAATATCAAGATCAAAAAAGGCAAGACCGACGCGGCACGAGGCCAGATTTTTACCAAGATAGGCCGCGAAATCGCCATCGCGGTGCGGGAGGGCGGCAGCAATCCCGACAGCAACTCCAAACTGCGGGACGTAATCGCCAAGGCCAAAAGCAACAACATGCCCAACGACAACATCCAGCGCTCCATCAAAAAAGCGGCTGGGGAACTGGGCGTGGTAAACTATGAAGAAATTACCTACGAAGGGTATGGGGCCGGAGGCGTCGCCGTCATCGTGGAAACCATCACCGACTCCCGTAACCGTACCGCAAGCGACATCCGTCATTGCTTTGCCAAACATGGCGGCCAGCTGGGTGTCACGGGCAGCGTGGGCTTCCTGTTTGACAAAAAGGGTATGATTGTTATCGAACGCACGGCCAGGATGGATGAGGACGAGGTCATGATGACCGTGCTGGAGGCGGGTGCCGAGGACATGCGCACCCTGGAGGATGCCTTTGAGGTGATTACCGATCCCAGCGAATTCTCCTCCGTCCGGGAGAAGCTGGAGGCCCAGGGCTTCTCCTTCCTAAGCGCCCAGGTGCAGATGCTGCCCCAGAACTTCATCACCCCCCCGGATGAGGAAGCGCTGACCAAGGTGCAAAAGCTGCTGGATATGCTGGAAGAAAACGACGACGTGCAAAACGTTTGGCACAATGCCCAGCTCCCGGAAGAGGAGGAAGAGGAGTAACCTTTTCATCAATACCCATCGGCTGCATGGGACATGGTCAACAGATGGGCCCGGGGAGCGAAATCCCTGGGCTCTTTTTCGGCTTCTTGACATCCCCCCCTCATCCTGTATAATGAAATGAATCCGCTTTGCCCCTAGGCTTCGGCCGTCCGCAAGGCGGCCTCAAAGGAGGGAAAGCCATGGCGGTCATCATCGTTAACGAGGATGTATGCAAGGGCTGCGGCCTGTGCAAGGATGCGTGCCCCAAAAAAATTATGGAACTGCCCAAGGACAGGCTGAACAGGAAGGGATACCACCCCGCCCGATGCGTGGATGAGAATGCCTGTATCGCCTGTGCTTTTTGTGCCACCATGTGCCCCGACTCGGCCATCACCATCGAAAAATGATGCATGGACCTTGCCGGGGCACGTTAATATGGGAATGATTCCTTTGAAGGATTGAAGAAGGGAAGGTACATTTCATGAAAATGCTCATGAAGGGCAATGAGGCCATCGCCGAGGCCGCCGTCCTGGCCGGCTGCCGCTATTTTTTTGGCTATCCCATTACGCCCCAGAACCAGATTCCCGAATATATGAGCAAGCGCATGCCCCAGGTGGGCGGCTGTTTTTTGCAGGCGGAAAGCGAGGTTGCCGCCATCAACATGGTTTATGGTGCGGCAGGTGCCGGTGCCCGGGTTATGACCAGCTCCTCCTCCCCTGGAATCAGCTTAAAGCAGGAGGGCATCAGCTACATGGTGGGGGCTGAACTGCCCTGTGTCATCGTGAATATCGTCCGTGCAGGTCCGGGTCTGGGAGGCATCCAGCCCGCCCAAAGCGACTATTACCAGGCCACCCGGGGAGGCGGCCACGGAGACTACCGTATGTGCGTACTGGCTCCCAGCTCCGTCCAGGAAGCGGTGACCTTGACCCAGGAGGCCTTTGATATCGCGGATCGCTACCGTAACCCCGTAATGGTCCTGGGAGACGGATTGATCGGCCAGATGATGGAGCCCGTGGACATGGACTCTGCAAAAGCATATCAGCCTGCGGAGGATCTGCCCCCCAAGGACTGGGCTGCCACCGGCCACGTCTCCAACGCCGACGCGCCCAGAGCCGTTATCAACAGCCTGTACATCGACCCCGCTGCCTTGGAGCGGCACAACCTGAAGCTGCAGGAAAAGTATGACGCCATCACCACCAGGGAATGCCGCTGGCAGGAGGAGAACCTTCAGGACGCGGAGATCGTGCTGCTGGCCTATGGCACCACCAGCCGCATCGCCCGCAGCGCCATGCGCAAATGCCGGGAGATGGGCATCAAGGTGGGTCTTCTGCGGCCGATCACTCTATGGCCCTTCCCCACAGCCGCCATCCAGAAAACCCTGTCCACTGCCCGCCAGTACCTGTGCCTGGAGATGAGCACGGGGCAGATGGTGGACGATGTCCGCCTGGCGGTGAACGGCGTGCGTCCGGTGCATTTCTTTGGCCGCACAGGCGGCATGGTGCCTACCGTTGCCCAAGTGGTGGAACAGATCCAAGCGTTAGCGGAAAGGAGCAATCCCATGGATGATCTGGAAAAGAAGCTGGATGAACTGGCCGGTCAGGTAGATAAAACCATGAGCCAACTGGGAGACAAGCTCGACGCCATGGGGAAGAAGCTGGAAGAGAAGCTGCAAAGCCCCCAGACGCAGCAAAAGGTACAGGATATCAAGCAGGGGGTGGCCTCTGCCGCCGAAAAGGCGAAAACCGGCGTGCTGAAGGGCGTGGAATACCTCACCGACACGCTGGGCGATGTGGTGGCAGGCATCCGCTCCCAGGCTGCTGCCCCGGAACAGAAACCGGATGATGGCGATTCCGGGAAGGGAGCGGAGGAATAATGGCCGTTGTCTTTGCCAAAACGAACATGCTCACCGACAAGCCCTTGCATTACTGCCCCGGCTGCACCCACGGCATTATCCACAGGCTGGTGGCTGAATCCCTCCAGGAACTGGGCATCGGGGAAACCGCTATTGGTGTGGCTCCGGTGGGCTGCGCAGTGTTCGCCTATGATTATTTCAACTGCGATATGATGGAAGCTGCCCATGGCCGCGCCCCGGCGGTGGCCACGGGCATCAAACGGGTACACCCGGACAAAGCGGTTTTCACCTACCAGGGAGATGGAGATCTGGCAAGCATAGGCGCAGCGGAGATCCTCCATGCGGCCACCCGGGGAGAGAAGATCACCACCATTTTTGTAAACAACGCCATTTACGGCATGACCGGCGGCCAAATGGCCCCCACCACCCTGCCAGGTCAGGTGACCACCACCAGCCCCTATGGGCGGGACGTGAATCACTGCGGCTACCCGGTAAAGGTGAGCGAAATGCTGTCCACCCTGGATGGCCCCGCCTACATCGAAAGGGTCAGCGTCCACAACGTTCCCGCGGTGAAGAAGGCAAAGGCCGCCATTAAAAAGGCCTTTCAGCTGCAAATGGAGGGCAAGGGATTTACGTTGGTGGAGGTCCTCTCCACCTGCCCCACCAACTGGGGCATGACCCCTCAGGAGGCCATGGCCTGGGTAGAGAGTAACATGATCCCCCACTATCCCCTGGGGGTATACAAGGACGTGACAGGGGGGAAGGCCTGATGGAAAAACAGTTTTTAATCGCGGGGTTTGGCGGCCAGGGGGTGCTGCTCATCGGCACGCTGATTGCCAAAGCAGCCATGCTTCAGGGATATGAAGTGAGCTGGATGCCCAGCTATGGCCCGGAGATGCGCGGAGGCGAGGCCAACTGCGCCGTAGTGGTGAGTGACGAGCCCATCGGCAGCCCCCTGGTGAGCGAGCCTCCCGTGCTGGTGGCCATGAACAAGCCCAGCCTGGTGAAATTTATGCCTGCCATGGCCCCGGGTGGAACCCTGCTGTATAACGCCTCCCTGATAGAGGGGGTGGAACTGCGGCAGGACATCAACGCCATCCCCGTACACTGCAACGAGATTGCGGAAAGGTTGCAAAGCAGCCGGGTCGCCAACATGGTGATGCTGGGAGCAGTTCAGGCCGCTACGGATGTGGTAACCGGCGAGACCCTGTCCCGAACCCTCCAGGACTGGCTGGGGGAGGAAAAAGCCGGAATGCTGCAGATTAATGAGAAGGCCATTGAGGCCGGCAGAGAACTTGTAAAAGGGTAAACATGTGGAATTCAAAGGGCTGCCGTCATCGCCTTGGCGAAAACGGCAGCCCTTGTTGTGTTTCACTTACTTTGTCACACGGATCACATTCCAGCTCAGCCTGGGAATCTCGATCACCAGCCTGCCGCCCTCAAGCTTCCCGCCGGGAATCGCCCTGGGCGACACATTGTTTGGATTCTCCTCCGTGTTGATGGCCTTCACATCCTCATGCACCAACACCTCATGGCTTACTGTTGACAGTCCGGAAAAATCGCGTAAATCAACCGTCAGCTCCATGCCCTCCTCCAGGGAACGGTTGACGGCAAAGATTGTCACGCTGCCGTCCTCCCCCAGGGTGGCCGTTGCATCCAGTTCCGGCACAGCCTCATAATCCTTGCAATCATACACGGGCGTATCCACCACAGCCCGCAGGGCGGTGCCCCGGCCATATTGGGAGGCGTGCAGGAGAGGCCAATAGATGGTTTGCGCCCAGGCCCCGCCGCCATTGCGGGTCATGATGGGGGCGATGACATTCACCAGCTGGGCCATGCAGGCAATCTTCACCCGGTCGGCGTTGCGCAGGAAGGTAATCAGCATGGAGCCCACCAGCAGCGCGTCTTCAAAATTGTAGATGTCCTCCAGAAGGGGCAAGGCGCGGTTCCATTTGCCCTGCTTCCATGCCTCCTTGTCCTGCTCTTTGGAATGGTACCATACGTTCCATTCGTCAAAGGACAGGCCAAGCTTCTTCTTGCTGTGCTTCTTGCCGCCCACCGCATCACAGATGGACACCACGGTTTTGATAAAGTCATCCAGGTCCATGGAGCGGGCCAGGAAGCCCCGGGTGTCGTTGGTGGGGTTGCCATAATAGCGGTGCAGGGACACATAGTCCACATTCTCATAGCATTCGTTGAGGATGGTCAGCTCCCAGTCGCCGAAGGTTGGCATTTCGATGGAGGAACTGCCGCAAGCCACCAGCTCAATGGAGGGATCCACCCATTTCATTACTTTGGCAGCTTCGTTGGCCACGCGGCCATACTCCAGGGCAGTCTTGCCGCCAATCTGCCAGGGGCCATCCATCTCGTTGCCCAGGCACCACAGCTTGATGCCAAAGGGTTCCTTGGCACCGTTTTTAATCCGAAGGTCGCTGTAATAGCTGCCGCCTGGATGATTGCAGTACTCCACAATGTTGCGGGCTGCGTCCGGGCCACGGGTGCCCAGGTTCACCGCGTACATGGGGGCGGTACCCGCCTCCCGGCACCAGTCCATGAATTCGTGGAGGCCCACCTCGTTGGTTTCCGTGGTGAACCAGGCCAGATCCAGGCGATGGCGGCGTTGGTCACGGGGACCGATGGAATCCTCCCAATCAAAGCCGGACACGAAGTTTCCGCCCGGATAACGGGTTACGGGGATGTTCAACTTTTTCACCAGGTCGATGACGTCCCGGCGAAATCCGTTTTTGTCCGCTGTGGGATGGCCAGGCTCATAGATACCGCCGTACACGGCGCGCCCCAGATGCTCAATGAAAGATCCGTAGATACGGGGATCAATTTCCCCGATGGCATAGGCCCTGTCCAAAACCATGGATGCCTTTTTCATTTCCTTCGCTCCTCCGGTTTTCTTGTGTAGGATGGCGGGTCTGCCTGAATGGTTCCCAAAGGGATGTATCCTTAGGCGGGGCTCTGGGGGATTACGCTCCCCGATCAGTCGATCACCTTGTCGTCATTGGCTTTTTTAATCATGGCTACAGCCTGCTCAAAGGGCATGGTGCCCACATTGTCGCCCTTTCGGTTGCGCACGGTCACGGTCCGCTCCTCGGCCTCCCGATCCCCCATTACCAGCATGAACGGGATTTTCTCCAGCTGGGCCTCACGGACCTTGAAACCGATTTTCTCATTGCGCAGGTCACATTCCGCCCGCAAGCCATCCTTTCGCAGCGCGGCCTCCACCTCCCTGGCAAAGGCATCGGAGCGTTCGGTGATGGTCAAAATCCGCGCCTGAATGGGGCTGAGCCAGGTGGGCAGCGCTCCGGCATATTTCTCCAGCAGAAGGGCCAGGGTGCGCTCATAGCAGCCCAAAGAGGTGCGATGCAATACGATGGGATGCTTCTTTTGGCCGTCTCTGTCGGTGTATTCCATGCCAAAGCGCTCTGCCAGCTGGAAGTCGATCTGGATGGTGATGAGGGTATCTTCTTTGCCGTGAACGTTCTTCATCTGAATGTCCAGCTTGGGGCCATAGAAAGCCGCTTCGCCGTCGGCCTCCGTATAGGTGATGCCGATATCATCCAGAATCTTGCGCATCTCACTCTGGCTGTTTTCCCAGTCCCTGGGGTCACCGATGTACTTCTCCCGGTTGTTTTCATCCCACTTGCTGAAGCGGTAGGTCACGTCCTGGTCCATACCCAGGGTTTTGAGGATATACTGGGCCAGGTCCAGGCAGCCTCGGAACTCGCCCTCCACCTGTTCCGGCGTACAGGCCAGATGCCCCTCGCTGATGGTGAACTGGCGCACCCGGATGAGGCCGTGCATCTCACCGCTGGATTCGTTGCGGAACAGCGTGCTGGTTTCGCTCAGACGCATGGGCAGGTCCCGATAGCTGCGGGTGCGGTTCAAATAAGCCTGGAACTGGAAGGGGCAGGTCATGGGCCGCAGGGCGAAAACCTCCGCCTCCTCATCCTCAGCGTCGCCCATAATGAACATGCCGTCCCGATAATGGTCCCAGTGGCCGCTGATCTTGTACAGATCCCGCTTGGCCATGAGGGGCGTCTTGGTTTGCAGATAACCCCTGCGCTCCTCCTCGTCCTCCACCCAGCGCTGCAGGAGCTTGATGACGGTGGTACCCTTGGGCAGGATGATGGGCAGGCCCTGGCCGATGTAGTCCACGGTGGTGAAGTACTCAAGCTCCCGGCCAATCTTGTTGTGATCCCGGCGCTTCATGTCCTCCAGACGCTCCAGGTGCTCGGCCAGCTGCTCCTTGCTGGGGAAGGCGGTGCCGTAGATCCGGCGGAGCATTTTATTCTTCTCGCTGCCCCGCCAATAGGCCCCGGCCAACTGGGTAAGCTTAAAGGCCTTGATATAGCTCATGTTGGGCAGATGGGGGCCCACGCACAGATCCAGGAAATCCTCCATCTGATAGAAGGATAGCTCCTCGTCCTCAGGCAGGTCCTGGATAAGCTCCACCTTGTAGGGCTCCCCGGCCTTTTTCATTTGCTCGATCGCCTCGTGGCGGGGCAAAGTGAAGCGCACAGGGCGTATGCCTTTCCTGGCAATATGCTGCATTTCCTTTTCGATCTTGGCCAGGTCTTCCACGGTAAAGGCTTCGTCCACATCAAAGTCGTAATAGAAGCCGTTCTCGATGGCCGGACCGATGGCCAGTTTGGCGGCGGGGAACAGCTTTTTCACCGCCATGGCCATCAGGTGGCTGGCGCTGTGAAAAAATACCCGGCGGCCCGCTTCATCCTCAAAGGTGAGAGGCTCCACCCTCTGGCTCTTCTCAATGGGTGCGAACAGGTCGCACAGCTTCCCGTCCTCAAGGCGTACTGCCAGGTACTTCTTGAAATCCTCCGGCCGGATGGCTTTGAGCAGGTCCCCTGCGCTGCTTCTTTCTTCCACCTCATGAACGGATCCAAACATTTCCAGCTTCATGGTCAATCCCCTTTCTTTTCTCTGGGGACGAAAAAACGCCCCCACATCTCTGCGGGGGCGGACGAAATTCGTTCGCGGTTCCACCCTGCTTGGAAGCGGCTGGCCGCTTCCCCTCATTGATGCGCTGTATCGCTCGCCATGCGTCCCCATCGGCGGGTGGTGTCCGCTACTGTTTCCGGCCCGCCGCTTTCAGCCGGGGCGGCGGTCTCTTTGGCCGTTCTCATACAGGGCGCGTCCCGCGTCATCTGAGTCAGGGACAGCATAACATCGGTTGGGCAGGATGTCAAGAGCCGCTTCATTCCCTTTTCCCTTTTCAGAAATTCATGCTATAATACAACCCGAAGCATCCCCGATCGGCCCATGGGCCATCCACGCGAAAGGAAAGGCAAAGCAATGGCTAGCGATAAACCCATTCTCCTCATCATGGCGGCCGGCATGGGCAGCCGGTATGGCGGCCTGAAACAGATGGACCCCGTGGGCCCGGACGGCGAGCTCATACTGGATTACTCCCTTTATGATGCCAGGCAGGCCGGCTTTGAGCGGGCGGTCATCATCATCAAGCGGGATATGGAGCAGGATTTCCGGGAGATTCTTGGTGACCGGGTATCCCGGCATATGCAGATCGATTACGCCTTTCAGGATCTGACCAACCTGCCTGCGGGCTTTGCCTTGCCATCGGGGCGGACCAAGCCCTGGGGAACAGGCCACGCTGTGCTTTCCGCCGCCTCTTTGGTGGACGCGCCCTTTTGCGCCATCAACGCCGACGACTACTACGGAGCGGAAGCCTTCCGCTTGTGCTATGATCATCTGGCAGGCCTTACGAAGGATACGGACTTTGCCATGGTGGGCTATCTGCTGAAAAACACCCTCAGCGAAACAGGCTATGTAGCCCGCGGTGTATGCACTCTGGATGAGCAAAACCAGCTGATGGACATTGTGGAACGCACCCACATCATCTCCACCGTGGACGGCCCCATGATGAGCGACGACATGCACACCTATACCCGTCTCCCCCCCGATACCGTGGTGAGCATGAACATGTGGGGCTTCCCTGCCGTGATGATGGAGCATTTGAAGGAGGCCTTCCCACCCTTTTTACGCAAAGCCATGGTGGACAATCCCCAAAAAGCGGAGTTTTTCCTGCCCACGGTGGTGGATCAGCTGCTGGGCAGTGAAAAGGCCCGGGTCACCGTGCACATTACCAGGGACAAATGGTATGGCGTGACATACCATCAGGACAAGGGGGCCATTGAGGCCGCCCTGCTGCGACTTGCCCAGGAAGGCAAGTATCCCAGGCCCTTGTGGTCCTAGACCGCACCGGTCATGATAAGCGAGGACGACATGCGAAAACATGCCTTCTCCCCCTTTGGGGTCATACTCTGGCTACTGCTGATCGCTTCCACGGTGATCGTGGTGATTCTGTTGCCCCGGACGCTGGACAGCTATGGGCAGCTTCAGACCGAACAAAACGCCACCCCCACTCCCACGGCCAATGTGGAAAGCATGCTGCTCATCACCGCCGACCCCAACCATATCCCCACCCCTACGCCGCTGATCCTGCGCACAGGCAGTCAGGGGGAGGAGGTAAAGCGCCTGCAGCAGCGGCTTCTGGAACTGGGTTTTTACACGGGGCTGGTGGACGGCCAGTTCGGGCAGGGAACCGCCGAGGCTGTAAAACTCTTCCAGGCCCAACACGGCCTTACAGCCGATGGCCTTGCAGGGAATGACACCCGCAGCCTGCTTTTTGGCGACAGCGTGTCCACCTACATCCCTACCCCCGTACCCTCCCCAACCCCCTCCAGCCTGGCCATGGGAGACAAGAACAGCGCGGTAAAGGCCCTTCAGCAGCGGCTGAAGGATCTGGGCTTTTACACCTCCAGCGTGGACGGGGACTACGGCGCCGGTACCCAGGAGGCCGTAAGGCTGTTTCAAAGCCAGCACGGGCTTGCAGCGGATGGTCAGGCCGGGCCGGAAACCCTGGCGGCCGTATTCAGCCAGAACGCCAAAAAGGTGGTAGCCACTCCTACTCCGGATCCGGCGCTGCTGCCGCTGCTCATCAACGCGGATCATCCGGTGGCAGATGGATACAGGCCCTCCAATCTGGTCAATTTGCGCAAGACCTTGCCCGCCAGCCTGGTGTACGTGAAGGGCAGCGAGATAGAGGGAGACAAGGCAGCGGCGGCGGCTCTGCAAACCATGTTTGAAGCCGCCAGGGCAGACGGAGTCACAGGATTTCAAATCAGTGCCGGGTATCGGAGCGTTGGTTATCAGCAGAAGCTTTTTGACGAAAAGGTGGCCGAGTACCTGAAGGATGGCCGCACCCGGGAAAGCGCCATATCTGCCACCAAACTCACCGTGGCCGTCCCCGGGGCCAGCGAGCATCACAGCGGCCTGGCCTTTGACATTACCGTTCAGGGTACCATCTTCAAGGGCACCCCCCAGCAAATATGGCTCCACAAGCACTGCTGGGATTACGGCTTCATCATCCGCTACCAGGCGGACAAGGAGAAGATCACCGGCATTCTGGCCGAGGACTGGCATATCCGCTATGTGGGGGTGCAGCACAGCATCATCATGCGGGATCAAAACCTCTGCCTGGAAGAATATTTGGAAAGGTTGACGCAATAAGTGGGAGCAAACCCAATGGAACATGAGTTGATTGTGATTGGAGGCGGCCACGCGGGATGCGAGGCCGCTCTTGCCGCTGCCCGGATGGGCATCCGCACCCTGATGCTGACCATGGACCTGGGCAGCATCGCTCTCATGCCCTGCAACCCCTCCGTAGGTGGCACAGGCAAGGGCCATCTGGTGCGGGAAGTGGACGCCCTGGGCGGCCAGATGGGCCTTTGCATCGACCGCTCCTTTCTGCAAAGCCGCATGCTCAACCGGGGCAAAGGTCCGGCTGTTCACTCCCTGCGGGCTCAGGCAGACAAGGCCTGCTACCAGCAGGAAATGCTGAAAACCTTGTTTACCACCGACAATCTGGTTGTTCGCCAGGGAGAGGCCGCGGATTTGTTGACATGCGGAGAGGCCATTTCCGGCGTGGTCACCGCCACAGGTGAGAAAATTTCCTGCCGGGCGGTGATCCTCTGCGCCGGGGTGTATCTGAAAAGCCGCATCATCATCGGCGAGTACAGCCGGGAAAGCGGGCCCCAGGGCTTGCAGCGGGCGGTCGGGTTATCGCCGGCGCTGGAGAGGCTGGGCTTTTCCCTGAGGCGGTTTAAAACCGGCACACCTGCACGGATTGACGCCCGTTCCATCGATTTTGACCGGATGGAACCTCAGGAGGGGGACGATCCCATCATCCCCTTCTCCTTTTTGACAGCCGCGCATCTGCCCTCCAGCGGGGTATCCTTCCCCATGGAAAACAAGGCCAAATGCTATCTCACCTACACCAACGAAACAACGCATCAGGTCATCCGGGATCATCTTCATCTGTCCCCCATGGTTACCGGCGATATCAAGGGTACCGGAGCCCGATATTGCCCCAGCATCGAGGACAAGATTCGCCGCTTCGCGGATAAAGACCGTCACCAGCTTTTTCTGGAGCCGGAGGGGCTGGCCAGCCCCGAGTGGTATGTCCAGGGGATGAGCAGTTCCATGCCGGAGTTTGTCCAGTGGCAAATGTATCGCAGTGTCCGGGGCCTGGAGCGTGCTGTGCTCACCCGACTGGCCTACGCCATTGAGTACGATTGCATTGACCCCACCGAGCTCACCCTCACCCTGGGGAGCCGCCGGATCAGCGGCCTGTATTTCGCAGGACAGATCAACGGCACCTCCGGTTACGAGGAGGCCGCCGCCCAGGGCATCCTGGCGGGGATCAACGCCGCCTGCTTCCTGCAGGAAAAGGAACCCCTGGTGGTCACCCGGGACATGGGCTACATTGGGGTGATGGTGGACGATCTGTGCGTGAAGGGCGTGGACGAGCCCTACCGGATGATGACCAGCCGCAGCGAGTACCGCCTGCTGCTGCGCCAGGACAACGCGGATCTGAGGCTGACAGCCCTCAGCCACGCCCGCGGCCTTGCCAGTGATGAAAGAATGGCCCTGTGCGAGAAAAAACGCCGGGACGCCGATTCCCTGCTGGATGCCCTGAAATGCGCCAAATTGCCACCCAGTCCCTCCCGTGCCGCCTGGCTTGCCGCCCATGCCCAGCCCGATACGGAGAGCACACTATCCGCCCAGGAGCTGCTGCGCCGCCCGGAGATCGACATTCAGGCCCTGGGAGAAATCTGTCCTGAGCTGGCCGCCAATTCCGATGACCCCTCCTTCCAGTCCGCAAGGGAGCAGGTGGAACTCCAGATAAAATACGAGGGGTATCTGAAAAAGCAGCAGGCCCAGGTGATTCGGGCCAAGGCCATGGAGGATTGGATATTCCCCAGAGATATGGATTACAGCGCCATTCAAAGCCTGCGGATCGAGGCCCGGATAAAGCTGCAGCAGAAGCAGCCCCAGAGCCTCAGCCAGGCAGCCCGCATCCCCGGTGTGAATCCGGCGGACATCGCCGTGTTGATGGTATGGCTGAAAAAGCGACAGAGTGAGGACAGCCAGGGATTACAACCCTGAACCCATGTTAGGCCGCGTTTTGCGCGGCAAAAAGGAGGACGGCCTTATGAACATCCCCCCCAGGTCCTCTTCCAAACGCTCCGCTATGTTTTTATTGGTCTTCGGTGTTTGCATGGTGAGCTATTCAGGACCCATGGTGAAGGGGGCTTTGCTGGCGGGAGCTACCCCCGTTGCCATCGCACTGGTCCGGATGGCAAGCGCAGGACTGATTCTCCTGCCCTCCCTGGCAAGGGCCATAACCAAAAACCGGCTTCCCTCCGCAATAAACCCGGGCCAATGGCTTTGGGTAACCTTGGCGGCCCTCTTCCTGGCCGGGCATTACCTGACCTGGATCACATCCCTTACCGGTACCAGCACCTTTGCCTCCGTGGCCCTGGTCTGCACCCAGCCTCTTTTTGTGGCTTTTTTCAGTTATCTGCTCTTTGGCGAGACGATTCCCCAAAAAGCGCTGCCCGGTGCCATCCTGGCCCTGGCAGGCGCCGCGCTGATTGCTCTCAGCGGGTCCGCAGGCGACGGGAACTCCCTGTCCCCTGACTCTGCCGGCAGCCCCGGCCAGGGCCTGACAAGCAATTTGCTGGCGCTGTCAGGCGCGGTCCTGATGGCCGCCCATTGGCTCACTGCCCGTCATGTTCGAGGGTCCCTGCCCGCCCAGGTTTACACTCCTGTTCTCTATCTGATTACCGCCCTGATTCTGGCCTGCTCCCTGCCCCTGATGGGTTCCTTTTCCATGCCCCTGGCCGCTCTGCCCTATATGGCGGGGCTGGTTCTGGGCAGTACCCTGCTGGGCCATGCCATGCTGTCCCGCACCCTGTCCCAGGTGTCTGCGGGGGTGGTGAGTTTTGCGTTGCTGGCCGAGCCTGTGGGGGCCATGGTCTTTGCGATGATTATCTTTCACGAGATCCCCTCCTCCGGCGTGCTTGCCGGAGGAGGTTTGACACTGCTGGGGCTGAGCCTGTACCTGTCCTGTGAAAGCAGGCGCAGGAGAATCAAACAGGAGGGCACCCTGTCCGCCCATAGCGAAGGGGAGCCCTCCTGAAGAAATCGAATCCGCCCGGTTGATCAGCGTAAGAATCCAAGGCTACTGCACAACAACACCCACAGGAAGATTGTGAACACGGAAAAGGCAGTGCTGAAGACCACCATGGCGGCGGCCAGGTCCTCATCCCCTCCAAATTGCTGGGCCATGGCATAGGTACTCACGCCGATGGGGGATGCAAGTACCGCGATCATCGTCGCCAAGGCTATATCCCGGATACCCAGTATCACAGCCGCGCTGAGGCCGATCAGGGGGATCAGCACCAACCTGCCAAAAACCCCTGCCACCAACAGGCGGATGTTTCCCTTCCCTTGACCAAAATCCAAGGATGCGCCCAGGGCGAACAGCGCCACCGGTGTGGCAATGCTCCCCAATTGACGAAGAGGCCTGTCCAGAAGCGGGGGCAATGTGACCTCCAGCCACCAGAGCAAAAGGCCCATAATGGTGCCCACAATGAGCGGGTTAAAGATAATCTTTCTGATGATCTGCCATGGGCGGACATCTCCGCTTCCAAAGTGGATCAAAGCCAGGGTGGACATGGCGTTGGTCACCGGCACGGCCACCAGGGTCATCATGGCCGCCACACCGACGTCCGAGTGAGGATACATGGATAACACCAGGGGGATGCCGAAAATTCCATAATTGCTGTATCCAATGGCCTGAACCAGCGTCCCCCAGGCCTCCCGCCGCTTGCACAGTATCGGCACAAGCAAAAAGAGCAGCCCGTAAACCGCCATCATGCCCACAAAACCAAACAGCAGCGTCCAGCCATCCACCGGCAAATGCCGGTCCGTATCCATGACAAAGAAGCAAAGCTGCAGGGGCAAAAAGAGCCGGAATACGCACTGGGTGATTTGCCGGGCAGTGTTTCTCTCCAGCCAGTGAAGCCGCCGCGCTCCAAAACCCGCCGCCATGAGCATCAGCAACGGAAAAATGGTGTTAACGGAAAAAAGCAGAGCCTCCAACGTCCCTACCGCCCCTTCTTCTTCGGAATGAAGCCAGCCGCAAGGAATGGACAGGCCTGCCCAGTATCATACGCCCTTTGGGATGGCCTGTCAAAGGGTATCGCTAAGGCAGGACCGGAAGGAAAAACCTTCCGGAGCGGCGAAGTGTAAATATTCAGTACGATTTGGGAGGCAGCTTGCTATGAGCCAGTTTCTTGCTCCCCTCAACTATGGCCGCGCCTTTGACGTGTTGCGCAAGCTGGATACCTATACAACCTACACCCCCCAAGGGGCCCAGGCGGTACACCATATGCTCAGGGAAAGCTATCCCCTGATCTTCCAGAAGACAGAGCAGAACGTGTTTGCCAACCATGCCCTGCTGCTGGAAATGCCGGGAGCTTCCGTAACCGATCCCCTGGTCTTTGTATCCCATCTGGACAGTCCTTCCGTGACCGGTTCCCCGGCTGAACCCCCTCTTCCGGAACCTGGCAAGCCCTTTGGCAAGCCTCGGGTCACCTCCCTCCAGCGGGCTCATGTCATCATGCTGTTGGAAGCCCTGGAAGCGCTTCTCTCTGAAGGATACCGTCCAGGAGGCGACCTGATGCTGGCTCTGTCCATGGACGGGCTCAGCGGCGGGGAAGGGGCCAAAAGCATCGCAACACATCTGAAGGTCCGTAAGATCAGCCCCTGCTTTGTGCTGGATTTTGGCGGCTATGTTACCCACTCCGCCTTCTGCACCTACCTGCCCAAAAACGCCCCTCTGGCCTTTATCGGCATCTCTGAGAAAGGCATGCTCCAGGGGCAGGTGACCGCCGACAGCTCTTCCGCGAAGGCCAGGTCCCAGAACTCACTGACCCTCCTGCTGCGGGCCGGAGCCCGACTCAGCCGCTTTGGGCAGGTTCCCTCCCTGTGTAAAAGCAGCGAGGCCATGCTTCAGGCATTGGCGAAGAACGCCCCGCTTCTGCAGCGCTTGCTGGTGTCCAGGCCGAGGCTCACCTTTCCCCTGCTGACCCTCCTTTGGCGCAAGCGGGCCATCATGAACCAGTTCTTTGTTTCCCAGCGAACCCTCACCGGGATCTCTACCAGCGGCTCCCTGCAGAACACCTCCGGGGAACATGTACCCGCGTCTGCTACCCTATCCTTCCGGCAGACCACGGTACCCGGCCGCAAACTTCAGCATTGGAAGCGGGTCCTGCGGCGGCGTATGGCAAATGAAAACCTGCGCATGAATATGGAGGTGGAGTTGGAGCACAGCGCCCGCAGCAGCACGGGAGGCGAAGCCTGGGATGCGCTGGAAACCGCGATCGAAATCCTCTTTGACCGGGTGGTCATCGCCCCATGTCTCTCCCCCTATGTGACCGATGGCCGCTTCTACACCGCACTGAGGGGCAATGTCTACCGCTTCTCTCCCTTCCTGCTCACTACCCAGGAAGCCTTAAGCGGAGAATGCGCGTTAACAGAGGGAGCCCTGCAAACCGCCGTGCAGTTCTTCCGCCAGATGCTCAGCGTATAGGAGGCCATCCCTTGCTTTCCATCCTTTACCTATCCTTCTTCCTGGCCTGCGGTCTGGTCATGGCCCATTTTCTCTTGCCCCGTCTGCGGCCTCTGCTCAGGGGATACGTGGGCCTGTCCCTGGGCGTGCTGCTGATGATGTGGCTGCCGGTGCTATTGGCCTATGCCATTTCTTTTACGCTCACCGCCCACTTGGCAGCCGCCGGAGTCATGACCCTGCTGACCCTGCTGTGCTACTTCCTGCGGGACAAGCGGCCTGCCCTTCCTTTTGACAAAGCGGAGAAGAGCCTTCTGCTGACGCTCCTGATCCTGATTGTCCCCATGGCGCTGCTTTCGGGATATCTGCAGTATACCCACAGCCTCCGCCCCGCTGCCGACGGCTCCTATCATGTTGGACAGAGTACCTACGGCGACCTGTCCCTTCATCTGGCGGTGACCACCAGCATTGTCAATGCCCCCTTCCCGCTGCATAACAGCCTGATGCTGGGGGCCACCATGGCCTATCCCTATCTGTCCGATTCCTTTGCCGCCAGCATGTTGATGATGGGGATGAGCCTGCCTGTTGCCATGGCCTTTACCGGAACCCTGATGATGGCCTTGGTCTACTCGGGCTATACCCTGCTTTGCGCCCAGCTTTGCCGAAGGAAGGGCGCCTTTGTTCTGGCAGTTTGCCTGTTGTTTTTCAACGGCGGGCTGGGCTTTTTCTATACCCTCAGCGGCAGGGTGGAAAGCGGAGTCCTGACCAATGTCCTTGATAACCTGAACGAGGTTCTCAGCGGCTACTACAAGACCCCCACCAATCAGCCTGATCCCAACAACCTGCGCTGGTCCAACATCATCTGCGACATGCTGATCCCCCAGCGGGGCATTTTGGGAGGCTGGACAATCCTCATGCCCTGCCTGAATCTGCTGGTGCCGCCTTTGGCCCGCCGGGAGAAACATGATGTCCGCGCGTTGGTCCTGCTGGGAATCATGGCCGGGGGGATGCCCCTTTTGCATACCCATAGCTTCCTGGCCCTGGGACTTTCCAGCATCGGTTTTTGCGCTTATTCCCTTTGCACCGCGCCCAGGGGAACGCGTGGAGAGGCAATCCTGCCCTGGCTGCTGTACGGCGGTATCTCCCTTGTGCTGGCCCTTCCTCAGCTGATTGGATTTACCTTTGTACAGGCCACCGGAAGCGACCATTTCCTGCGCTTTCAGTTCAACTGGTGCAACAACCGCGGGGGTCAGGGGCTGGTGGATCCCTATGTGTGGTTTTACATCAAAAACATCGGTCTGCCCTACCTGCTGATTCTCCTGGCCCTTTGCCGCCGCAAGGACAAGACCGCGGAACCCAGCGAAAGCTCCCTCCGGCACAATGACGAAATTTTCCGGCATCGGCTTCTGGCGGCAGGTGCCTTTACAATCTATGTTGTAGCGGAATTGATCCTGTTCCAGCCCAATGAGTATGACAACAACAAGCTTTTCTATGTCTGGTTTCTGCTCTGTCTCCCCATGGCCGCGGATTACAGTCTGGAGCTCTTTGAGAAGCTGCGGGGAGTGGCGGGGCGACGGGCGATCGCAGCCCTGTTTCTGATCACCTGTTTCCTCTCCGCCGGGCTCACCGTAATCCGGGAATGTATCAGCGACATCCCGGCTTATGACAAGAAGGCCATTGCCACCGCTGATTTTGTGAAGGCATATACCCCGGAGCATGCGATCTTTGTCACCGGCAACCAGCACCTGAACCCCATCAGTTCCCTGGCCGGACGCACCATCCTGTGTTCCGCCGATCTGTACCTGTACTACCACGGCTTTGACACCCGGCAGCGCCGCGCGGAAATCGCCGCCTTCTATGCAGACCCTGCCAGCCATCTTGCTTTCCTCCGGCAGTACGGTGTACAATACATCTACGTGTCCCCCTATGAGCGGAGCAACCCCTCCCTGTGGGTCAATGAAGCGGCCTTGGAAGCACTGTTTCCCTTGGCCTATGAAAGTGAGGACGGGAGCGAGCGGATTTTTTCCGTGCCCGATCCCCTGCCGGTTTCCTGAAGGAGAAATGGCCATGGAGCGGTTTTTACAGTACTCCCTCCAGCATGGGCGTCCCATACGGGGAGTGCTTATGATAAACGGCGTCCTTGTACAGAAAACCTTCACCGTACTTAACTATTCCTGCGAGTGTGTCTCCGTCCTTTTGGGGTCCAAGGGTACGCCCCTTCTTTTGCCCCTTTCCGATATATTAAGCTGTGATTACGCCCGGGGCGATCACGGCGAAACCTGAGGAGTGTTTCGGATGATCCGCAAGATCAGAGACTATCTGGATTCTCATCCCAAGGAGTATGAGCTTGTCCGCTATGTGATCGCGGGGGGCTTGACTACCTTGCTCAGCCTGGCGGTTTTCAGCCTGTTTTGCATCGCTGTCTCAGTGGATCATACCGTGGACGGCGCCACCGATCTTCAGGCCAATATAGGCCAGATCCTCTCCTGGATCATCGCGGTGCTGTTTGCCTTTTGGATCAACCGCCGCATGGTCTTTCAGGTGCAGGGAGGCAGCCGGGGAGGCATACTCAAGGAATTGACGCAGTTTGTGCTCAGCCGCCTGGTCAGCGGGGTGGTCTTTGAGCTGGGCCTGTTTAACCTGCTGCTGGCCATGGATATAAGCAACACGGTCAGCAAGGTCATCGTTCTGGTTTTTGTGATGGTGTTCAACTATGTGGTGAGCAAGTTTTGGATTTTTTCCAAGAAAAAGCGGCAAGCAGCAGAAATGCCCCCAGAGAAAGCACCCCAGCCCAAGGAACCCCGGGAATGAGGTCTGAAGAACCTCCTGCAGGCCCAAAACCCGCTTCCAGTGCCGGGGAAGAGGCCAACTGAGGCCAGATCTGCAAAACAGCCCAACTGATCCCAAAGCTCAATGCCCCGTGGACAGCCCGGTAGAGGAGCAGTGCCGCGGGGCGTATGCTTTGCCCCGTATAAGCCAGGTTTTGGAGCCAAATGGACAGTCCTCCAAAACTGCAGGCCGCGCATAGCAGCGGATATAGAATATGGCTTGGGACACAACCCTTTTGGCCCGCCTCCAGCAAGGCGTAAGCCCCGCCGCCGATCTCCAGCAGGGCATGGAGAAAAGCCATGGGCAGCTCACCGCCACCCTTGCCGACGAACCGCAGCTGCAGCAACAGTCCCCGCAGCACCGCTGCCGCCACCGCAAAGAGCATCATGGCCCCGCAGACCATAAGCAACGCCTGCGTCCCGGAAGCGATCGCCTGCGGAAGTGCTCTCCAAAGGGAAATGGGCCGGTGGCCAGCGGTCTTTTCTCCGGGGCAGCCCTTTCTTGCCTGTATGGGAGGTTGCATAGCAATCACAGGGCTGGGACAGTCTAATGGAAAAGGAGGCGCTGCATGCCTGCTCTGTCTCCTGTTCCCAGAATGCTTTTCCACGCCCCTGGCCACACTCCCCGAAGCCAGAGCAGTCAGCCAATGGATTGCCAGCAAAATGGCCATCATTTCCTTGCTTCCCGTCCAGCCCGCCAGGGTACCCAGAAAAAACAAAGGACTCATGACTCCGGCGGTGACAAACAATGGAGCTGTTGAACCCTCCTGGACTGCTGCCCGTCTGGCACCTGCCGGAGAGCCCGCCGCAAAGGCAAACAGCACCACCTCCACATTCTCCCGCCAGCCTCTTTTCCCCACAGCATTCCTCCCCAGGGGCAGCCCGGCCAATACCATCATGGGAAACAGGCCGGGCATCACGCCGGAGGCAAACACGGCCGCTGTCTCCCTGGCCGCTGCCAGGCATTCCTGAGAAAACCACAGCAGCAATCCCACTGAAACTGCAAGACCCCATCCCGACAAGGCCACGCCCCTCATCTGCCATCCTCCCCACCCATGGTCAGGAAAACCTGTACGTTTTTGACAAACTTCCCTAAAATCTGCGCTTTCACCCGTTTCGCTCTTCTCAGAAAGTGTTTTTTACGCTATACTGAACGTGTAACATTGGGCAAGCACCATGGTGACAAAGGAGCATGAATGTGACGGATTTTGTAAGCAACTGGAATTCGGATCTATTGACGGTGCCCTTGGCGCCCCTTGGGCTGATCGCCATGGCCGGCTGTGAAGAACTGGGCCAAAAAATCAACACCTGGCTGTTGAAATGGCACGAACAGCAGGAGGCCCTGGATGAGACTCCTCTTTTTACCTTGATGGGGCACAATCGGCATGACTTTCTTATAGAGGCCGACTGTCCCCGCTTTGGCACCGGTGAGGCCAAGGGCATGCTCCACAGCAGTGTACGCGGCTACGATATCTATATTCTCACGGACATAGGCGCATACGACGTCACCTATAAAATGTATGGCAAGGAAGTACCCATGTCCCCGGACGATCACTACCAGGACCTCAAGCGGGTTATATCGGCCATCGGAGGGCGTGCCAAGCGGGTGAATGTCATCATGCCTCTGCTTTACGAGGGGCGGCAGCACAAGCGCTCCACAAGGGAAAGCCTGGACTGTGCCCTGGCGCTCCAGGAACTGCAGAACATGGGCGTTTCCAACATCATTACCTTTGATGCACACGACCCCCGGGTTCAAAACGCCATCCCCCTGATCGGCTTTGACAGCGTCAAGCCCTCCTATCAAATATTGAAGGCCCTCTTCCGTGAGGAGCCGGCATTGTACCTGGACAAGGAACACATGATGATCGTCAGCCCCGACGAAGGGGCCATTGACCGCAATATCTTTTACAGCTCCGTGCTGGGTCTGAACATGGGCATGTTCTACAAGCGCCGGGATTACACCCGTGTGGAAAATGGCCGGAATCCCATTGTTGCCCATGAGTACCTGGGCGAGAGCGTGGAAGGCAAGGACATTTTTGTCTCCGACGACATCCTGGCCTCGGGGGAAAGCATGCTGGATCTGGCCCGGGAGCTGAAAAAGCGCAATGCAGCGCGCATTTTTGCCAGCGCAACCTTCGCGCTGTTTACCAGCGGACTGGAACCCTTCCACAAAGCCTACGCGGACGGCATCATCTCCCGGATTATCTCCACCAACCTCACCTACCGCACCCCGGAGCTGAAGACTGCCCCCTGGTTTATTGAAGCGGACATGAGCAAGTATATCTCCTACATCGTCGCCTCCCTGAACCATGACCGGAGCCTCAGCAAATTGCTCAACCCCTATGATCGCATCAGGAGTCTGGTATCCTGCTACAACCAAAGGCAGGCGGAGGCAGGCATCCGGTTGGTGTGAGGAAAAACATCCCTTAATACGCAAACCCCGGCCAGGAAGCCTGTGCGCTTCATGACCGGGGTTCTATGTTTGGCGATGGAACACTCAGTTAATCACCGTTCCGCCGTTTACGTGGAGAACCTGTCCGGATACATTGGAGGAATCGTCGCATCCCAAGAAAACATAAGCAGGAGCCAGTTCATAGGGTTGTGCCGCTCTTTTCATCGGGCTGGCGGAACCAAAGGTCTGTACCTCCTGAGATGAGAAGCTGGATACCGTGAGCGGTGTCCAAACCGGGCCAGGAGCAACCGCGTTGACACGAATCCCCATGTTCATCAGGGAAAGTGCCATGGACCGCGTGAAGGAGACGATCGCGCCTTTGGTGGAGGAATAATCTATGAGCGTTGGATCCCCCTCAAAGGCGGTAATGGATGCGGTGTTGATGATGGCGCTGCCCTTCGCAAGATGGGGCAACGCGGCCTTTGTCATATAGAAGCAGGAAAAGAAGTTGCTTTCAAAGGTGGTCAGAAGCTGTTCCGCCGTGGTATCCAACAGGCTGTTTTGTGGGTACTGCACGGCGGCGTTATTAATTAATACATCCAGTCCTCCCAGCATGGTTACGGCCTTCTGCACCGCATCGGCGGCATTCTTTTCCAACCGGAGATCCGCCTGAATAACAACGCATTGTCTGCCCACACCCTGGACAGCCCGGGCAGTTTCCTGCGCATCGCTGTTTTCGCAAAGATGGACAATGGCCACGTCCGCGCCTTCCTTTGCGTAGGTCAGCGCGATGGCGCGGCCAATGCCGCTGTCGCCGCCTGTAATAAGCGCCTTTTTCCCGGCAAGTTTGTCGGAGGGCTTGTATGCAGGATTGTCATAAATGGGAGGCGGATTCATTTCCGACTCCCGGCCGGGCTGACGGTTTTGATGCTGGGGGGGAAATATGTTTTGGGGTTGTGATTGCATGAGCGTTGCTCCCTTCCGCGCCTTTGTGTATCACCGATGGTAGCATGCCCTTATCCGACAGAAGTATGAGTTTATTTCCGGTAAGGCTGCAACCATAAGTTTGAGGGTGAATGTCAGCACGAAGAGGAGAAGTGACTCATCCCGGATCCTGTGTGATTTCTGATGCCGAGGGGTGGCAAAGGAGGAAGTGGGCGCAAACAGGCGCACAGGTACGCTGGAAATGGCTGTGGAGATCAGTGATCCTTCCCGCCGGCAATGATCAAATCCTCATCATTCTCAATGATTGCCTCAATCGCTGCCTCCAACGCCTTCACGATATCGTCCGTGGACAGTGAGGGCGTGTTCGCGCGGGTAAGCACCTGCTCGTGGATGAATGGGACATGGATAAAGCCGCCGCGCATCTTGGGGAATTCCCTGTCGATGTGGTACAGCACGCCGTACATCAGATGGTTGCATACATAGGTGCCGGCTGTGTTGGATACACTGGCGGGGACCCCGGCGGTACGTATCTTCTGAACCATGGCTTTGATGGGCAGATTTGAGAAGTAAGCGGGAGCACCGTCCGCAAAGATGGGCACATCGACGGGTTGGTTTCCTTCGTTGTCGGGAATCCGGCCATCGTCCACGTTCACGGCAACCCGTTCGGGGGTGATCTCAAAGCGCCCGCCGGCCTGGCCGATACAAAGCGTTACGTCCGGCTGTGCAGCTTTCATCGCCGCGTATACCGTATCGATGGATTTGTGAAAAACCACCGGCACGTCTACCTTGATAATCTGTGCGCCTCCAATGGTATCCCGAACCTTTCGGACGGCTTCCTGAGCGGGGTTTATCCTGTCACCGCCAAAGGGATCGAAGGCTGTCAGGAGAATTTTCATTCAATACACCTCCTCATGAAAAATATGCCGCGCACAATGCGAACACTATACGCGGCATGGTTGCGTCAACCCAATCAGGATCAGAACGCGAACGTGTACAACAGAGCGATGTGAATCACCAGCATTACCAGCGATACAGGAATCTGGGACTTGATGATAGCGTACTTGTCGCGCACCTCAAGCAGCGCCGCAGGCATGATGTTGAAATTCGCGGCCATGGGGGTGCACAGGGTTCCACAATAGCCGGCGGTCAGGCCCAGTGCGCCCACCACCACGGGATTCGCGCCCTGCATAATCAGGAAGGGAATGCCGATGCCGACGGTAATGACGGAGAACGCGGCAAAGCCGTTGCCCATGATGATGGTGAACAGAGCCATGGCAACACAGTATACGATGCAGGCGATCAGATGATTTCCCTGGGGAATAATCGCGCTTACGCCATTGGCGATCACATTGCCCACTCCGGCAGCGGTAAACAGCGCGCCCAACGCGGACAGCAGCTGCGGTAGAATACCAATGGGACCTACGTTGTCCATCAGACGGGAACCATCGGTTACGGCAAATTTGGGGCTGCACTTCACCAGCAAAATGGCGATCACCAGCGAGCAGATACCTGAGATGCCAATGGCGTTGTTGGAGGTCATCCATTTCAGGTCGGGCACCTTGTCGCCCAACGTGGCAACCACAACGGCGATCAGCGCGAGGCATAGGGCGGGGATGAAAATTTTATAACCAATTTTATCAGCTCTCTGACGCACCTGCTCAGGATCGGGCACATCGCTCTTGGATTGAACGACGCCCTTGATGCCGGTCAGCACCGCAATCGCGATGACGCACAGGCCGGTAACCCATTTGGGCAGCCAGTAGCCAAGTATAAAGGTGAACGCAAGAACAAACCAGAAGGCGGCAGTGGTAGGCTTTTTTTGGCAGGAGGGATCCTTGAGAGCCTTTACACCCACGGCTACAAACACAAGACCGATGATAATGTAGAAGATTTCAGCAAGAATGGTACTGAATGTCATAGCGCAACGCCCCCTTCCTTTTTGATGTCTTTCTCAATCTTTTTGTCCAGCATAAGATTGCGCGCCACGCCGACAACAATGGAGATCACCGCGATGGGAATCGACCAGGTCGCGATCTGCATCGCGGTGACTTCATAGCCTTGAGCCACCAGCGTGGACACGATCAGCAGCGTACCGGAAGCGCCCATAAAGCAGTTCTGGGCAAAGAAGTTTCCGTAGTTTTCCGCAGCGGCCGAGGCTCCGCGAATGGTATCGGAAACCTTATCCGTGATTTCGCCATACTTGGAGGCTGCGCCTTCCGCCATGGGAACCACAACGGGGCGAACAAACTGCGGATGGCCGCCAAGACGCACAGAGAAGGCAGCCGCGAGCGTGCGGATCGCTTGATAGATCAGGATGACGCGGCCTGTTGTGGCGTTCTTGATACTGCGGATAAAGTCGATTGCCTTTTCCTTCAAGCCATAACGCTCGCAGATGCCGATGACGGGCAAAGTGAGCACAAAGAGTGTGGCGGTACGGTTGGTGATAAAAGAATTGCCTAAGGTTTCCAGAATTTCCAACGGCGACATGCCGGCTACGAGACCCGTGACCAGACCCGCGATCACGACGGTTGCAATCGTGTCAAATTTGATGGCAAAGCCAATGACCACGATCACAACACCAATGAGTTTCAGGATTTCCATGCGGTACGCTCCTCCTTTATTTGGCTATTACTTTGGCGTTTCCTGATCTCGGTCCAAGGAAACGCTATCGCCCTGGGTTTTGAGGCATCTTTCGTCCACCACGAAAGAGCTTTCCAACACACGTGTGATCATCCGCTCTGTCTGCGCCCTGTCCTTACCGGTGAGCGACATCAGTTCCTCGATGCTCCACGTGCTCTTTTTCAGCAGCTTCTTCGTATATATGCGCAGCTCCCGAAGCAAGGATTGCATCAGGAGCGCCAGCAGAATCAGCGGGATGGAAATCAAGACCCTGGCGATTGTCAAATGCGGCTGAAATTTGCCTTGATAAAAGAACAGGAGAAAAATAACCGCTGTAACACATAAGCCCAGCAGCGCCGAGTAAAACATGATATCCAGGCCGGACGGGCGATAACGCAGGATACGAATGGGTTCGTTAAAATCATACGCGGCATTGCGGCTTGATAATCTATTTATCTTCACATTATGCCCTCCTCACGCACCTGCCTGCATTCGGAAGAATTTACAAGTCAAAGTATAGCATAAAAGAGTGCTGTCGTCATCTGTCTTTCGACATGAAAATACGAAAACACAATTGAAAAACCGACTCAGGCGCTGTATATTCATGTAAGCGTATCAACGCTTGCGAGGGAGAAGGATTGGATGGACATCGAAACCGGAATTGGCATCGTGATGAATCATTGGGTCAAGGTACAGCCTGAGGAACTGATTCATCTGATAACGGATGAAACCCATATGGCCGAGGCGGAAGCCATGGAGCGTTGGGCCACAAGCCATGGCGCGATCCTCAAGACCACGATGGTTCCCTCCGCGCTTGTTCAAAACGGCGACATCCTCGAAAACCTGGCCCATCAGTTGTCCTTTGCCGACGTCATCATCGGAGCGACGGACTACTCTTTCATCACAACGGATGCGGTACGTCAGGCCACGGCCAAAGGCGCACGGTTCCTTTCCCTGCCCCTGTCCTGCACCGACGGCTCCTCTCTTCTGGAGCAGGATTTTATCGCCATGGACACCCGCTGGACAGCGCATGCAGCCAAGGGGTTACTGCGCCGCTTCAACCGCTGCAGTTCCATTCGCGTGGTCAGCCCAGCCGGAACCGATCTTCACCTGTCCAAGAAGGGGCGAAAGGGTACTTTCTTCAACGGCATTGCCGGCAAAAAGGGTACACTGTCCAGCGCCAGCTTTGAGTGCTGCATACCCATCGTGGAAACGGCTACCAATGGCGAATTGTGGCTGGACGCGTCTTTGGGTTATCTGGGCAGCATCCGCCATCCCTTTCCTGTTACCTTTCGCGAGGGCAGACTCCTGTGCACCGATCAAAGCCCGGACGCCCTTCGTTTAAGAGAGTATATTGAAAGCTTCCATGATTCCATGATGTGGTTCAGCGGTGAATTTGGGATCGGTCTGAATACCCTGGCCCGATGCAGAGGCCTGTCCTATATCGAGGATGAGTCCGCCTACGGAACCTTTCACATCGGAATGGGACGCAACCTCGCCCTGGGCGGGCAGCAAAACGCAGCGGGACATTTTGACTTGATCGCTTACCGGCCTACCATCTACGCGGACGATACGCTGCTGATGCTGGAGGGCCGGCTGCTCATTTGAATCATCTCTCACACGGGGCGGAATGAATCCGCTCATCCGTGCCCTGAGCCGGGCCCTTACAAATCGTACACATCCTTCATTTTCCGGGTCAGATATGCCACATAATACTTAGCGCTAAAAGGCTCACCGCAGGCCTCCTCCAGCAGCTTGCCGGGATCCAGCATCATCCCGTGGCGGTGAATCTTCTCCCTCAGCCATTCGGTAATCGGGCCGAGCTCTCCCTTGCGAACCCACTCCTCCACCCGTAAATCCTTTTCCATGGCATGGAGAATCTGCGCACTGTAGGCGCTGCCCAAGGCATAGGTGGGAAAATAGCCGAACATGCCGCCGGACCAGTGGGTGTCCTGGAGCACGCCGTGGGTGTCATCGGGTACGTCCACCCCCAGGTACTCCTGATAGAGGGCATTCCAGGCCTCCGGCAGATCTCCGGCTGTGAGCTGTCCCGCGAAAAGCTGCTTTTCCAGCTCATAACGCACCATCACATGGAGGGAATAGGTCAACTCGTCCGCCTCGGTGCGGATCAGGGATGGCTGGGCCTTGTTCACCGCCCGGTAGAACTGCCGCGGGCTTACTCCTTCCAACTGGCTGGGGAAAAGGACCCTGAGCCTGGGCAGTAAAAACTCCGCGAAAGCCTCGCTGCGGCCCAGGATGTTTTCGTAAAACCGGCTCTGGCTCTCATGGAGCCCCATGCTGGCCCCGTCCGCCAGGCAGGTGTACTGGTATTCCTCCGCGATGTTATGGTCATAGAGAGCGTGACCGCCCTCATGAATCACGCTGTATAAGGAAGAAGCCACGCTGTCCTCATGGTAATGGGTGGTGATGCGTACGTCGTCACGGTGGAAGCTCATGGTAAAGGGATGCTCAGAGGTGTCCAAGGCAAAGAACCGGCGGTCCAAACCCATCAGGTCCATCACGTCCCCAGCCAGAACTGCCTGCCTGGCTTTATCAAAATGCCCGTGCAGGAACCCATCCTCAACAGGTCTGTCCTTCACCAGGGCAAGCAACGGTACAATGTCCCGGCGAAGCGCTTCAAAAAATCCGTCCAGGATACCCATGTCCAGGCCCTTTTCATAGTCATCCAAAAGGACATTGTAGGCCGGCCTGGAGGCGTCCTTGTACCCGGCAAAGCGGCGGTTGAACTCCACAAGCTTTTCCACATAGGGTTTAAAACTGGGGTAATCATTATGTTCCTTGGCGGCAACCCAGCAATCCCTCGCCTGATTGGTGAGCTGGGTATAGGCCACGACCTCTTCCATGGGAATCCGGGTAAGATCATTAAGTTCCCGGGTCAACAACTCCACCTGGCGAGCCTGAGCGGGGGTCAGCCGGTCCTTCTGCCCGGCCAGTTCCAAAAGCAAAGCTCTCGTATCGTCGTTGACAAAAATTTGATAGGCTCTCTCGCTAAGAATGCCGAGCGTCACATTGCGGGCGTGAGCGGAACCCCGGGGAGCGCCCGTGGCGCTGTCCAGGGTAAGCAGCCCCTGGGCGTGGGCATAGGCGTGGCGGTTCTCCTGAAGCTTTTGAAGAGCCTGTAGGGCTTTGGCAAGTTCCATGAGGATATCCTCCTTGTCAGATCGTGAGGAAAGCGTTACGGTCTTCTTATGGTATCAGGTCAGAGGACTCTTGTCCACCTTGTTGTGACAGGACAAACTATGCTATAATGCGGTATCTGTTGCATGAAGGACTGATTGAATGAGCAAGCTCTGGGCCGGACGCTTTGAAAAGCCTACCAGCGCCCTGCTGGACGATTTCCAATCCTCCATCTCCTTTGACCGGCGGCTCCTGCGCTGTGATCTTCTGGGGTCCATTGCTCATGCCACCATGCTGGGAGAGGTGGGCGTACTGTCCCGGGAGGATGCACAGGCCATCGTGGAAGGTCTGCAGGGCATCCTCACGGATCATGAGGCGGGGAGGCTGTCCATCGACCAGGAGGCCGAGGATGTGCACATGTTTGTGGAATCCCTCCTCACCCAGCGCATCGGGGAGGCAGGCAAGCGTCTGCATACCGGCAGAAGCCGCAATGACCAGGTGGCGCTGGATGTGCGCATGTACGCAAAGGAATGCTGCGGGAATGTGCTTGCCCTTCTTTATGATTTGCTGGCTTTGCTGTTGGAGCTGGCCAAAAGCCACCTGCATACGCTCATGCCCGGTTATACCCATCTGCAAAAGGCCCAGCCCGTGACACTGGCATTTCATCTGATGGCGTATTTTCAAATGTTCAGGCGGGATGCCGGGCGTTTTGCCGCCGCCCATGAGGAAGCCGACGTGATGCCTCTTGGAAGTGGTGCCCTGGCAGGGACCACCTATCCCCTGAACCGGGAGCGGTTGGCGGAACTGCTGGGTTTTTCTCAGGTTACGGACAATGCCATGGACGGGGTGAGCGACCGGGATTTTCTGCTTTCCTTCCTCTCAGCCGCCTCTATTTGCATGATGCACCTGAGTCGCTTCTGCGAGGAACTGATTCTCTGGTCCACCAACGAGTTTGGCACCGTCACCATGGACGACGGCTTTGCCACAGGATCCAGTATTATGCCCCAGAAAAAAAACCCGGACGCCTGCGAGCTTGTCCGGGGAAAAACCGGCCGGGTCTACGGGGATCTGATGGCTTTGCTCACGGTGATGAAGGCCCTGCCCCTGGCGTACAACAAAGACATGCAGGAGGACAAGGAAGCCTTCTTCGATGCCTTTGATACCCTTGCCAAATGCCTGCGCACCTTCACCGAAATGCTGCGGACCGCGGTTTTCCATCCCGATGTGATGGAAAAAAGCGCTGCCCGGGGCTTCACCAATGCCACGGATTTGGCGGATTATCTGGTAGGTAAGGGCGTCCCTTTCCGGGATGCCCACCACATCAGCGGAGCGCTGGTTGGCAAATGCATCCGGGAGAACCGGCAGCTGCTGGAACTCAGCCTTGAGGAACTGCGGGCGGAATGCCCGGGCGTTGAGGAAGATGTGTATCAGGCCATCTCCCTTCAGGCCTGTGTGCAGCGCCGGAGCCTGCAGGGTGGGCCCGCGCCCGATGCGGTGTGCCGAAGTATCCGCCGGGGCGAGGAATGGCTGGCCAGACAGGCTGCCCCATAATCCAATGCGAGGACACAAAGGAGCAATACGCCAATGTTGAAATGGGAAGAAAAGCTGGTCAACAGCATCCAGAAAAATATCCTGTTATGGGCAGCGGCCATCGCCGCCGTGCTGGGTGTGTTCATCCGGTATTCCTTTATGCCGCTGATCGTGGCGGATATGAAGTTTCTGCTGATCCCCTGGTATGAAGCGGCGGGCCAAGGCGGCATCCAGGTCTTGGCAGTCCAGGGTGGGGTGCCTGAGGTAGCCAGTCAGAGCAATTATCTGCCTTTGTATCTGTACATCTTCACGGCGGTAGCAAAGCTGGGTGTTCCCAGTGTCGTTGGCATCAAACTGATTTCCGTCGCCTTTGAAGTACCGCTTATCGCGGCTATATGTCTCCTGGTATATGCCACTTCTCCCGTTCCCCGGAAAAAGCTGAATACAACCATCGCCTTTATAATCCTCTGCTTGCACCCTCTACTTATTCTCAACGCTTCGGGTTGGGGCCAGGCCGATGTAATTTACGGCAGTTTTTCCTTGCTGTCGGTTCTGCTTCTGACGAAGGGAAAAAATACCTGGGCTATGGTCTGCTTTGCCATCTCCTTTGCTTTCAAACTGCAAGCGCTGTTCTTGATGCCGCTGTTCGTCATGGTCTATTTCTGCGAAAAAAAATTAAGCCTGTGGCAGTTCCTGCTGGTGCCCGTGGTAGTGCTTTTGACCAGCTTGCCCATGGGTTTGTTTGGCCACAGTCCTTTCTATGCGGTGACCTGCTATCTTGGGCAGATGGACATGTATCAGAAACCTACATTTAATTATCCCAATTTTTACGCGATGCTGGGGGAAGCATTAAGTGGGAAGCAACCCATCCAAGGGATGATCTCCCGTTATGGTATGGCCCTCGCTTTGGCTAGCCTTGGAGGAATGCTTGTCTGGCTGATTGTGAAAAGGGCCCGGCTTTCCCGAGAACTGCTCCCACTTCTGGGCTGCTGGTGCATTTTATGCACCACATTCTTTATGCCCAGGATGCACGAACGCTATGGTTTTGTTGGGGAAATGCTGCTGCTGTGCTGGGCGGTAAGCTTGGGCAAGCCCCGAGGGTATGCCTACCTCCTTTTAGGCGTCATTCCTATTGCCAGCGCCTATGGGGAGTACATGTTTCGCAAGCCTATCTTTTCCCTGCAATTGGGTGGCTTCCTAAACCTGGCGCTACTGGGCTTGCTTACCTGGGAACTGGTAAAGGCAGTGAACGCTGCCGGTTGGGATGCTGTGAGAGTGGAAGCTCGATCCGGGATTCCGGTGCCCCTTACTGAGGAGGCGCTTTGATGGACCAAAAGCCGCCTGTACCGGTGCTCAAGATCCCTCCAAGATCTCTTACGCTGAACGCTCTGCGGGCGCTGGCCGCCTTTTTGGTGATCGTGAACCACACCAACAGCGCCCTGTTCAAGGCTTCCAATCCGTCGGATGTTACCTGGTGGTTCTCCATGGCCTGGTATTATCTCAGCAAAATCGCGGTACCACTGTTTGTGATGATTTCCGGGGCGCTGCTGCTGCCCAGGCGGGACAGCTACGCCCGGACTGTAGGGCGCGCTCTGCGGGTCCTGGGTGCTTTGCTTCTCTTTTCCTATTTCTATTATCTGTGGAATCTCTGGCAATTTCACTGGACCTGGGAGCAGGCCCTCAACCTTCCCGCCTTTCTGGCCTCCTTCTGGCAAAAGCCCATCACAGACTCCTTCTGGTATCTGTATTTCTACTTGGGGCTGATGGCCATGCTGCCCCTGTTGCAGCGGCTGGCTGCGGCCATGGATAAAAGAGACCTTTGCTACCTGACAGGCTGTTCCTTCCTGTTTGGCTCCCTATGGCCTCTCCTCACCCATTATGTGCCGGAGATGAGATTGCCGGCGTATCTCCAAATGCCCCTGTTCTGGGTGTTCCTGGGGCTTTTCTTCGCGGGGCACTATCTGCACTCCTACGCCAGGCCCAGCCGGGGCAAAGGCTGGTTCTGCCTTATAGCGATTGTGGCCAGTGTGGGCCTGTCCCTGCTTCTCACCCGGCTGGAGTACACCCGGTTAAACGGCATGGGCAAATACTGGTTTATGGATGAACGCACCGTTCCCTCCATCACCATCATCGTCTGCGCCATGGCCGTGATGTTCCTCCCCAGATGCTGGGCCAAGGAAGAACGAAACACCCGGCCAGCCTCCCCCCAGCCCTTTTGGGCGCGGCTTCTCTCTTCTTTGGGGGCCTGTGCCTTTGGCGTCTATCTCCTGCAGGATTGGGTGATTGCCCAAACCAAGGGGCGTATCTTTGAACCTCTTTTGGGGTTTCTGCACCCCATCCCGGCGGTGTTGCTGTGGGAAATTCTCGTTTATGGGGTGGCCATTGGGATCGCATGGGTCCTGAGCATTCTCCCCGGGCTGAAAAAATTGTTGTAGGGAGCCCTTACGCCTGCGATGCACAGGATAGGGGGCGCGGCGTTGCGCCTGTTGGCAGGCCCTCCGGCGATCCTGAGGCTGGGGTTGTGGGTGCCGCCATGAACGCCGCGCATGTTCTGGGCCGGGCATGAACCCTGGCTACCGGGCCTCCACCCTCCCATAGCGATTAAGGAAGGACAGACAAACCTGGTTCAGCCGTGTCAGACCCTCCGCCGCGCCAACGGCATGTCCCGGCCCGTCCATTATCCTTGTGAGAAACGGACTTGCCAGGGCCAGATCCGTCAAAGCCAGATGCCCCACCCCCTCAAAATACAGATGGTTCATATTGCCGCCCGTTTTCTCAAGGAAACGGGCGTTTTGCGCGTACTGGGGCCATTCCTTCAGATGGGGCCAGGAGGCGTCCGAATAGACGCACAGCAGGGGCACCGGGTATTCCCGCGGATCAAAAACAAAATTTCCATTCTCCACCGCCATAATATCGCATAAAAAGGGAGCTTCCAAAGCGATCACCCCGATCACTTCCCCTCTTGCACGCCCGACGCCCAGTACGGCGGAGCCTCCCAGGGAATGACCAATCAGCGCCACCGCATGGGAGTCCACCAAACCAAAAACCGGATGCGCGGGGTTTTCGCTGACCTGAGCCAGAAGAGTATCCAGCACAAACTGAATATCACCGGTGCGGATGCCCATCCATTTCCGGTAAAACTCCAGGCTCTGCGCCGGGTCCTTTTTGGCATCCTCCCGGATGATCTCCCCGGCATAGCCCGCATCCATCCAGATCCTTTTTCCTCCTTGAAGGTTGGTGGACAGGCATTGGTAGGTATGGTCCAGGGAGCAAACCACATAGCCGTGGCTTGCCAACTCCCGAAAGAGGCTCTCGTTGCTCCTGCGGTTGCCAAAGGCCCCGTGGGAGAACAGTACCAGGGGATACCGGCCCTTTCCCTCCTGGGGGTACCAAAACTCCACCGCCAGGGTTCTGGGGCCGCCCGCCTTTCCATAGGTTTCCGCCCGGGCGGGATCGGCCCAATGGGTCACCAGCGTGCCCACAGAATACTTCCCCGTGGTGGGAAGCGGCTCGTAGGGCGGAAAAAGGAGCCGCGGAAGCAATGCCAGAATGATCATCAACGCCAACAGGATCCCTGCCAGGACCATCAGGAAAACCCGCCGCCTGAGCTGCACCCCAGGCTTGCGACTATCCTGGGGCTTGTTCTCCGTGCTCTGCGATATCGGCATCCCAGAGAATTCATTTCCCATAAAGCACCCGCTCCTCATCGTCCGCCGTGCGGATCCCTTTCACCGCCCAGACTCTTCTTCCGTTTCCCTGGGACCAAATCGATCCAGCAGCTCCTGGACAAACCTTTCCCTCTCGTTGATCCAGGGGCTATGGCCGGAATGCTCAAACCAGACGAGCTCCTTCACCGGCGCATCCAGAACCTCCAGGTACTCCTCCACCAAAAAAGGAGGCGCATTGAGATCGTGACGGCCTGCAAAAAAGGCCACAGGCACCTTGAGCCGTGGATAGTCCCTGCGCAAGTCTACCTGATACAGCTGAGGATACACAATCTCAAAGGTACGCACCAGCCCCGAAAAGAAGTTTATCTGATCCAGCACTCCATATTCCGGGGAAAACAGGTCTCGGAAAGTGTTGTAGCCAGGATTATGGATGGCGGGGTTTGCGGCCATGACATTACTTAGGAAATTCAGATAGGCAGCGATCTTCCATGTTACACCCTTGCCATAGTAGGGGGGAGGGCCGTTTCCCTCCAGGGTGCGCACCAGGGCCTCCTCCCCCCGGTTTTTGGCCATCTCCAGGGCCACGGTATAGTCCGTCTTTTCCGTTTCAAGAAAATCCACCATCGGGCCTGTGCCGATGAAGGCCCTGTAGGCCTCCGGGTAGCGGTGTACCAGGAAAATCCCCAAAGCGCTTCCCCAGGATTCGCCCACCAAAAAGATCTTCTCCTGCCCGAAGCGCTCCTGGAGATACCGGGTCAAGGCGTAACCGTCCTCCAGATAAGTCTCCACGGTGATCGCAGGGATCGTCCCGGCATTGTATGACTTCCCGGAGCCGGGCTGATCCCAGCCCACTACCACAAAATGCTTTTCCAGCTCCCCCAGCTCATGGCGTACAGCCGCCAGCTGGGTTCCCCCGGGCCACCGGCCAGAAACAGAAGCACGGGTTTGCTCTGATCCACACCCCGGATGCTGATCCACTGCTTCCTTCCATGAAACCGGAGGGCAATGAGCTCTGCAACGCTGTTTGGCAGAACATTGCCGTTTTCATCCCGAATGGCGGGAGTATGGGCGGTCCACTGGGAGAAAGCTGCCAGAGCCAGGCTGAGGAGCATGGAGGCGGCGCTAAGAAGAAGCGCCCTTCATAAACGGGGAGGCTGCCGGGGATTGGTCTTTTTTCGCCCAAGGGCGATGAGCTGCCAGATCCCCAGGACCAACGCGGCCGCCAGAGCAAGAACCGCCACAAATGCCAGTGCTGCAAAAGCCATTGTCAATACCATGATCAAATCCTCTCCTTACGATAAATGCTCTCCAGAGTATTGCCCATCAGCGGCACGTCGGTGACCCTGCTTTCCTGTTGGGTGAGCCCGTTTTCCTCCAGCAGCGTCTGAATGAGCCGCAGGGGCTCCCCCATCAAGGGCTCCCGGAAGGCCAGCCTGCCCCCTGCCTTCAGCAGCCCTGCCAAGGCGGGAATCACCCTTTCCAATTCTTCCCGGGGAATGTCATGGAGGACAAAGTGGCAGTAGACCAGATCAAAACTCCCCGGGGGCAGGGGCAGGGCATAAATGTTCCCCCGGTACAGGGTCACCCCCGGGCTGCCCCGCAAGGTCCTCCGGCAGGCGGCCAGCCACCTGGCCGAGATATCCGTGCAAATCAGCTGCCCAAGAGGCAGGTGCGGGGCAGTATAATAGGCCACAGCCCCCAGACCGCTGCCAAAGTCCAACACCCTTGCATCCTCCCGGAGGGGCAGGCGATGGGCATATGCCTGGTACACGGTCTTGCCGAAAAAGCGAAAAGCCAGCCGTGCCAGCAATATCTCCAGGAAGGACGGCTCCAGTTGCATGTTTTTACTCTCCTTTCTTTCATCATCGCAAAAGCCGTATTCCGGCTCGCCGCTATCATCATAGCAAACGAACCTGAAATACGGCTGCCGGTTATCTTACAGTACCCTTACAAAATGCTTATGGTATCGGCAGGGAAAGGAGAAAGCGGGAACCCCGGCCCTCATCGCTGATGAGGGTCAGATCGCCCCCGTGGGCTCTGGCGATGCCCCTGGCAATGGACAGGCCCAGGCCGCTGCCCCCGCTTACCGAATTGCGGGATTCCTCCGCTCTGACAAAGGGCTTGAAGATCTCCTGGGCAAGAGGACGGGGAATGCCTCTTCCATTGTCCTCAAACAGAATGCGTGCCTCATGTCCCTGGCGGCAAAGGCTTACGGTTACCTTCGTTCCCTTTGGATTGTAGCGAAGGGCATTATCCGCCAGATTCTGCACAATCCGCTGGAAGCGGTGCACATCCAGCCGCACCCAAATCTCCTCCTGGGGGATCTCAAAATCATAGTCAAAACCGGCCTCCTCCAGGGCGGGAATGATCTCGGCGCAGGCTTGGCGCAAGGCCTCGCACAGGTCCGTTTGTTCCTGCCGGAGGGTAAAGCCGGGGCTGTCCAGCTGGGAAAGCTCAGACAGCTCCTCCAGGAGCCGGTTGGCCCTCCTGCTGTTGCTCAGGATCACCCCCAGGTACTTCTCCCGCTCCTGAGCGCTGAGCTCCGACTTGCGGAGGCAAAGCTCCCCATAACCGGAGATGCTGGCCAGGGGTGTTTTCAGATCATGGGATATGTCCAGAATCAGGCGGCGGCGGTCCTCTTCGGATTTTTTGCGCAGGGCCATCTCCTGCTGGATTTTCTCAGCCATGGCATTGAAGGTATCCTGCAGCTGGGCAAATTCGTTTTTCAGGCGCAAATCCACCCGTACGGAATAATTTCCCTCCCTCAGCAGACGGGTACCGTCGCAGAGCTTGGCCAGGGGCCGGGTGATTTGGACAGCGGTCATCCGGGAGTACAAATAGGCAACCGCCGCCAGCAGCAGCAAGAACAGCACGCCCACCCCGGCCGCCACCCCCATGGCCCGCTGCCAGTCCCCCGCGGCGGCCGCCTTGCCCACTACCACGGCAAAATCAATGCGCAGGGAGGTGGGAAAGGTGACGATCAGCCAAAACTCCCCCCGGGGGTTGTAGGTGATGTCATAATGATAGGCAAGCCCAACCCGCTTGCTCCCCGTCAAAAAGTCCGTAAACTCCTGGGCAGAGAGGCGTTCTTTTCCCAAGGTATCCAGCCCCTGGGAGCGCACCACCCGGTAATCCCGATCCACAATTTGTACGCCGCCCCCCGCCCGGACAACAGCCTCACTGTCAATCTCAGCCGGATCATCCTTCATCAGCGCATGGGCCGGGTATTGATTTTTCACCAATGCCCCGGAGATGAGACCGCTGGCAAAGGACAAAAGCCCCAATGCCAGCACCGTCAGGGCCAGGGTCAAGGCCAGCACTGTCAAATAGTGGGAAAGAAACTGGTTGGAGAGTCTCCTTTTCATGTTCCTTCCCCCGTGTCGTGGAGCTTGTATCCGATTCCGCGGATGGTCTTCAGGTATCTGGGCCTCCCGGGGTCCTCTTCAAGACGGCTGCGGAGGCGGCTGATATGCGCCATCACCGTGTTGTCATCATCCAGATAGGGCTCCTCCCAGACCGCTCCATAGAGCTGCCTCCTGGTGAAGACCTTCTCCGGGTGCTCCATGAAAAACAAAAGGAGCTTGTATTCCTTCCCCCCAAGCTCCAGGGGCTTGCCTGCCCGGTAGGCGCAGCATTTGTCCTTGTCGATGGAAAGCTCGCCGTAGTGCAGCACAGATGAGGAAGAGGTCTTCCCGGCTGCATAGTCATGGCTTCGGCGCAGCTGCGCCTCCACCCGGGCCAGAAGCTCCGCCATGGAAAAAGGTTTTGCCAAATAGTCGTCCGCACCCAGGCCCAAACCCAGTACTTTGTCGATCTCCTCGGCCCTGGCGGTAACAAAGATCACCGGGAGGGTGCTTGTTTCCCGAACTTTCCGCAGCAGGGTAAAGCCGTCCATCCCCGGCATCATCACATCCAGTATCGCCAGATCCACCGCCTGGGTCCGGAAGATGTGGAAGGCCTCCCTTCCATCCCTGGCAGGGAGCACCTGATAACCGTTTTCCTCCAGATGGATTGTGAGCAGGTCGCGGATGTCTCCTTCGTCCTCCGCCACCAAAATCGTCCTGTTCATGAAAACAGCTCACCTCCCGACAAGGTTGCCGCTGCGGCTTATGACTCCTTTTCCTTCTTCTCCCGCAAAACCAGCCTCAGGGGCGTGCCCTCAAAACCGAAGGTTTTGCGCAGGGCGTTTTCCAGATACCGCTCATAGGCGAAATGCATCAGTTCCTTGTCGTTGAGAAACAGCACAAAGGTGGGCGGACAGACGCTCTGCTGTGTGCCGTAGTAGATTTTCAGCCGCCGTCCGGCAGTCGCCGGGGGCTGGAGGCCGGCCTGGGCATCCGCCAGGGCTTCGTTGAAAACCCCTGTGGGGATCCGCTTACGGTATTGCTCAAAGACCGCCTTCACCTTGTCCAGCACCGTGTGAACCCTTTGTCCCGTCATGGCGGAGAGAAACAGAACCGGAGCGTACGCCATGAATTTCAAATCCGCAATCACCTGCTTGCGGTAGGCCTCCAGGGTGCCGGTCTCCTTTTGCACCGCATCCCACTTGTTCACCACCACGATCACCGCCTTGCCCGCGTCCATAATGAGCCCGGCGATCTTGGTATCCTGCTCGGTGACGCCGTCCTGGGCGTCAATTACCAGCAGGGCCACATCACAGCGCTCGATGGCGGCGATGGAACGCAGCACACTGTACCGCTCGATGGTTTCTTCCTCGACGGCCTTTTTTTTGCGCATGCCCGCTGTGTCAATGATGTTGTAAATGCTTCCATCCTCGGCGGTAAACAGGGTGTCAATGGCGTCCCGGGTGGTGCCTGGGATGTCGCTGACCATGGTCCTCTCCTGAGAAAGGAGCTTATTGCACAGGGAACTCTTGCCCACGTTGGGGCGGCCCACCACCGCCAGCTGAATGACCCGCTGATCCTCTTCCTGCTCCCCTTCCTGGGGCGGGGGCAGGCGCTTGACAATCTCCTCCAGCAGGTCGCCCAGTCCCATCATGTTGGCGCTGCTGATGGCAATGGGGTCACCGATGCCCAAACTATAATAGTCATACAGGCTCTCCGTCAGCCCCGCGTGATCCACCTTGTTGACCACCAGCAGCAGGGGCTTGTGGGTACGGCGTAGAAAATTGGCCACTTCCTCGTCCTCAGGGGTGAGCCCGTCCCTGCCGTCGGTAAAAAAGCAGATCACATCGGCGGTATCCATGGCGATCTGGGCCTGATAACGCATCTGGCTGAGCAGCACATCGTCACTGCGCAGGTCGATTCCACCGGTGTCGATGAGGGTAAAGCTTCGGCCCATCCATTCCACATCCGCATACACCCGGTCCCGGGTGACGCCGGGGATGTCCTCCACGATGGACACAC
>JAAYDR010000107.1 GCA_012729115.1 Clostridiales bacterium
AATCCACCGGTGTGCTGCTGGCTATCCTGCCTTTGATGATCATGTACGCGCTGCTGCAAAAGGTGTTTATCCGCAGCATTGAGCGAACAGGCATGGTGGGATAAAGCTATGAAAAAAAAACCCATGTATCTGATTGTTTTCACCTTGATACTGTTTCAATGGATAATAGGAGGTAAATCTGCCATGGCAGCAGAGTTCAATAGGGAATTTGCACCCCAATCCCTGGGCACGTGGATGTGGGATGTAACGGACATCCTGTTCCCGGAAAAATCCATCACTTTTTTAACGGAACACCATGTTACGGAAGTGTATTTGAGTTATTCACGGGCCATGCCCAAGGCAAAATACCGGGCGTTTATCAAGGCCTGCGGTAAACAGAACATACGCGTGGCGCTGATTGGTGCGGAGGCGGAATGGGCGCTGCCGGCCGGGCAAAAAGCATACGACAGCTATCTGAAATGGTTTGAAGAGTATCAGGCGGGTTGCGAGACTGACGCGGAAAGGTTCTATGGCCTGCATATGGATGTGGAGCCGCATCAACTGCCCGAATGGCTGACCGAGCAGACAAGGGTGATTGATGGATATGTGGCCTTTTTGCAAAAGGCTCGGGAAACCTGCGATCGCCTGGGATTCACCTTGGAGGCGGACATCCCCTTCTGGTTTGATGGGTTCACAGTTTCCCTGGAGGGGAAGGACATGCTGCTGTGCGAGGCGGTGATACGCCTGTGTGATGCGACATTACTGATGAGCTACCGGGACAATGCCGGAGACATCCTGACCTGCGGGGAGACGGAGCTGCCCATCAGCAAGGCGCTTGCAAAGAAGTTGATTTTTGCGGTGGAAACGGGAAAGATTTACGAATCAATCAACATCACCTTTCATCACCTGGGCACGAAGGCACTGTATCGGGAGTTAAACAAGCTTTATGATTTGGTGGCTGTTCATCCCGATGCGGGCCAGGTGGGGTATGCGATTCATTATTTCGGGTCTTGGAAGAACCTGCCCGAAGAAGGCCATCCCAAAGGGCCGGATTATCCGTACAATGATTAATATAAGTATCAATGAAGCGATAAAGGAGCGAATAATATGGCACTTTATATGACCGACAACCATCAGGAAGCATTTCTTCGCCCGGCAATTAGAGAAATTGCACCTTATCTCGACCCATATCTTCAGCAGGTAAATATTCATATATACCCCGGGGAGGAAGGCTTCAGCGTCAAGCTGGAGCAGGGAGAGGCCATCCTGCTGGCTGCCGGCAGGGTAGAAGCGCTGCGCGCACTGTGCGCCCTGGCTGCCGCCATACAAAACGGCAAAGCCTCCTTTTATCTGGAGCAGCAGACGCCCTTTGACACAAGAGGCGTTATGTATGACTGCTCCCGCAATTCTGTGCCCACGGTTGCGACAGTAAAGCTTTTGCTCCGTCGCATGGCATTGATGGGCCTAAACGCTCTGATGCTCTACACGGAAGATACGTACGAGGTGGTGCAAACGCCCGCCTTGGGCCATTACCGTGGCCGGTACAGCCATGCCGAAATGCGGGAGATCGACGATTACGCAAACTTGCTTGGTATTGAGGTCATCCCCTGCATACAGACGGTGGCACACCTGGAACGGTTGCTGCGCTGGTCGTGCACGGCAGATGTGCGGGACGATCCGACTACT
>JAAYDR010000108.1 GCA_012729115.1 Clostridiales bacterium
GGGGTGATGCCGGTGAAATGGAACCAATCCGCACCTTTCAGAATCTCCTCCCAGTGGAAGTCTTCCCTCTGGGCCAGGGCAATGGAGGATCCAGCGCGGTCGTAAATCACCTTGCTGCCTCGCTGGCTGGCCCCTTTTTCCAAAAAGTAGATGCCCAGACGGGGACCGCCCCTTACGATATGCTTGGTGCAAACCCCGTACTTGCGCAGGGCATTGACAGCACACTGGCCCAGATCGTTGGTGGGCAGCTTGGTGACAAAGGATGCCTCCTGACCATAGTTGACCAGGGATACAGCTACGTTGGCCTCGCCCCCGGCGTAGCTTGCGTCAAAGGATTCCGCCTGTGTAAAACGCAGATATCCCGGAGGGTTCAACCGCATCATGATTTCTCCGAAGGTGACGATTTTGCTCATACTTCCTCTACCGCCTTTCGATATTCATGGGTTCCTGCAATGATCTTGCTCCATTCTGCTGCCTGGATCCAATTCTTCCTAACCATGCCCTATCATAAGGCTCGGGCGTTGACCCAGGTCCTGCGTACAAGGAGCCTTTCCATGGGCATCCCCTTGGTGCAATCCTTCATGATTCACTTCCCTCCAGATAGGCCGACGCTTCGGCTCGAATTCCCTTGGCTTCCTCCGGCTTTACACTGTTTTTTCGGATTATATCCAGGTAGTTGTACAGCGTGAATTTGGAGATACCCAGGAACTCGCATACACGATCCCCAGACTTGGAGATCACGAACATACCCTTGTCGTCCAGGTACTTCAAAAACCGCTGCCTGTCCTCCCGGTCCAACAGCGTGACGGGCTTGTCCATATAGGAAAGAGCACTTTGGAGCATATACTCCAGCAACTCCCCCACATTACTCACAAAAACCCCTCTCAGTTCCCCCTGCGGCTGTTCCGGTTCCTCCCGGGGGAGAGAATACTTGTTTTCATCCCGCAGGAAGGTTTCCATCTTGATGGTCTCCGTGATGTCCTTGTTAATGCAGATGGAACCGATCACACGCCCGTCGTCATCATAAAGAAACATGGTGGAGGAGCGGAGAATCTTTCCTCCAGGGGTATGAGTGACATAATTGTACCGGTCGCCGTTTTCTACCGTACCCCGCAATACCTCCAGGCCCAGGTCTGTGCCGCAGTCTCCAATCTTACGGCTGGTGATGTGGCCGTTGCGGATATCAACAATGGTGTGGCCGTACTCCTTCGTCAGGTCATGCAACACGATCTCGTCATTGCCGCTCATGTGAGCCTCCAGCATGTCCAGAAGCCGTTTGAAAAACTGCTTTTCATAGCTGATTGACTTCATCGTTTCTCATCATCACCTGACAAATTATTAGATTTGCATCCGCATTCTAACATTGATTCAGTTTCTTGTAAAGGCAATTTTCTGGAGAAATAAGGCTCAAGAAAGTGAAAAAAGCGATTGACAAAGCCTATAGGCTGTTGTATGATAAGTAGCGTCGCATGAGCGACTGGTGCCGCGGGGTAGAGCAGTTTGGTAGCTCGTCGGGCTCATAACCCGGAGGTCGAGGGTTCAAGTCCCTCCCCCGCAACCATTTTATGGCGGCGTAGCTCAGCTGGCTAGAGCATTCGGTTCATACCCGGAGTGTCGTTGGTTCGAATCCGACCGCCGCTACCATTAGCATTCGCCATCTATCGATAAGAGCGCTTTTATCCGTAGGTGGTTTTTATTTACCCAAAAAGCCCGCCATTGGCGGGTTTTCTTGTGTTACCGCTTTATGGCTGTTATAATCATCTGAGTAAGAATGCGATACAAAGGGGCGATAGAGAATGCTGGGAGCGATCATTGGAGACATAGTTGGCTCTGTCTATGAGTGGAACAACATCAAAACAAAAGACTTCCTGCTACTGCGCGACGATTGCTTTTTTACGGACGATACCGTCATGACCATCGCCACAGCCGACGCGATCATGAACGGTGCCACAGAGGACAGCTTTATAGACGCCTATAAGAAATGGGGAAGACTCTACCCGGACGCAGGGTACGGCGGCCGATTCAGCGACTGGCTACATTCTGATGAACGCGAGCCCTACAACAGTTGGGGCAATGGCTCAGCAATGAGGGTATCGCCCTGCGGGTGGCTCATGGACTGTGGGTTTACTGCCCGAACAGGGTTGTGGCCGTCCAATGGAAGAAAGGCAGCCCGGCTGTCCGCAGCGGTAACGCATAACCATCCCGAAGGAATCAAAGGCGCTTTGGCGGTTACGGATGCGATCTTTTTATGTCGTTTCTACTTTGGTGGCTACAAGATGGATGATGGCAGCGAGAACTGCAGCCATCCCGATGCCTGGAAAGCAAGGATTAAAAAGCATATCGAGCAGGAGTATGGATATAACCTTAGCCAAACCCTGAACGAAATCCGTCCAGCCTATCGTTTCAACGAAAGCTGTCAGGATACCGTGCCGCAAGCGATTATCGCATTCCTGGAAAGCAACGGTTTTGAGGACGCGATACGCAACGCCATCTCCCTGGGTGGAGACAGCGACACGCTTGCAGCGATCACGGGAAGCATCGCCGAGGCCGCATACGGTGTGCCAACTTGGATCAAGGATCAGGCTTTATCATATCTGGACGAGCCGCTGAGAGAAGTCTATAAGCGGTGGATGGCATATCTGGAGGGGTGACCAACAGCATCTGCCCATATCAATCGCTGTCTGAAATGCTGATGGATGCAACGGTCACACAGATCATCCTGTGCTTGCGTGCATGACTCCTGTTTTCACTAGACCCCTGCCAGCCAATATGGTAAAATGCAGTTGGCGTGTATCCGATTGGGACAGATGAGACCAGGAGGGCGAAGGATGAGCGCGACACCCTATCAAGACATATTTGCCGGCATGATCGAGCTGTCCCTGGGAACAGCAGCACGCATTTTGGCCGCTTATCCGGCCTCCGCCGCCGCCTTCGCGCGACTATCCAGGACGTTTACGGCAGCGGAAAGAAAACGCGCGAAGCTAGCCCAGGACGGCATTCAGGTCCCTCCCATCATGATTATCAGCACCACCGAAGTCTGCAATCTGTCGTGCGCGGGCTGTTATGCCTGCTGCCACGAGAAAAAATCAGGCGAGGAGATGTCTCATGAACAGGTGGAAAAGCTCCTGGACGAGGCCTCAGAGCTGGGCGTGAGCATCGTAATGCTGGCGGGAGGCGAGCCCTTGCTTTCCCATGACTGGCTGGAGACCATGGGCTGCCACGAGGAAATGCTGGGTATTGTGTTTACCAACGGCACGCTGTTTGACGAGAACCGTTGCAAATGGTTTGACGGTCATCGGCATATGATTCCCACCTTCAGTCTGGAAGGTAACCAACTTCAAACCGACACCCGGCGCGGCGCAGGTGTTTATGAAAAGGTCAACGAAGCCATGATCCATCTATTAAAAGGCGGAATTCCCTTTGGCATATCCCTTACCGTTACCAGCCAGAATATTGACAGCCTTTTACGGGAGGAATCTGTCCGGGAGTACATCCATAAGGGCTGCCGTTTGTTTATGTTTGTAGAATATGTGCCGGTGGAAAAGGGCAGCGAGCCGATGGTCCTCTCCAAGGCCGATAAAAAACGGCTCAACGATTTTGCTGTCGCCAGTGGCAAACAATATCCTGCTCTGTTTATTCCTTTTCCCGGGGACGAGGAGCGATACGATGGTTGTCTCGCCGCCGGCCGCGGTTTCGTGTATGTGAGTGCTGACGGTGACTTGGAACCCTGTCCCTTTGCACCATTTTCTGATACCAACCTTAAGCATGTGACGCTTCGGGAAGGACTAACCTCTGGGCTTCTGACCAGGGTTCGACAAAATCACCATTTATTTAAAGAGGGTGAGGGTGGCTGCGCTCTGTGGCACAATCGTGAAGAGTTGACAAGGCTGCTGCATCCATAGCCATCATGGAAATACAAGCAAAATGAGGAGGTTCTGCAATGGGAAAGGCATTGACATCCAAGGTAACATGGGTCGGCAAGGTGGACTGGGAGCTCAAAAGGTTTCATGGGGATGAGTATTCCACCCAGAAAGGCTCCTCCTATAACTCCTATCTTGTCAGGGATGGGAAAAACGTGTTGATTGATACGGTCTGGAAACCCTATGACAAGGAGTTTGTCCACAATCTGCAAAAGGAAATCGACCTGAAGGAGATCGATTTCATCGTGATCAACCATGGGGAAGTGGACCACAGCGGCGCGTTGCCGGAGCTGATGCGTCACATTCCCGATACACCCATCTATTGCACGGCCAATGGGGTCAAGTCACTCAAGGGACATTATCACCAGGACTGGAACTTTGTAACGGTCAAGACGGGAGATGCTCTTGAGTTGGGCAGCACAAAGCTGATTTTCGTGGAAGCGCCGATGCTGCACTGGCCGGACACCATGTTTTGCTACCTGACGGGTGAGAATATCTTTTTCTCCAACGATGCCTTCGGCCAGCATTACGCCACCGAATCCCTGTACAATGACGTGGTGGACACGGCTGAACTTTATGGGGAGGCCCTCAAGTATTATGCCAATATTCTGACACCGTTTTCCCCCTTGGTAACCAAGAAAATCAACGAAGTGTTGAGCCTGGGTCTGCCTGTGGACATGATCTGCCCAAGCCATGGGGTAATCTGGAGAGATGAGCCCGGACAGATCATTCAGGCTTATCTGAAATGGGCTGCTTCTTACCAGGAGAATCAAATCAGCATTGTCTATGATACCATGTGGGGCGCGACCCGGCGCATGGCCGAGGCTCTGGCAGCAGGCATACGCAGCCAGGACGCGGACGTGACGGTGAAGCTGATGAACGCGGCCAAGGAGGATAAAAACGATATCATCACGGAGATATTCCGTTCCAAATCGGTGCTGGTCGGTTCCTCCACCATCAACCGGGGTATTTTGCATTCCGTCGGTGGCTTGCTGGAGATGATCCGAGGATTGAAGTTTACCGGAAAAAGTGCCGCGGCCTTTGGCAGCTACGGGTGGAGCGGGGAATCTGTGGGGCATATTACTGCGGCGCTTGCGGACTGCGGCTTCCGCGTATTGGATGAAGGAATCAAAGCCCTTTGGATGCCGGATGACGCCGCCCTGTCCCAATGCGAGGCCTATGGAAGAGGCGTCGCAGAAGTCAGGTGATGCCAACGGGCATCATCCACGAACGATAAAAATCGACCCCTCCCTTTGATACCCCAGCTTCTCGTAATATGGGTCCACATCGCTCATGACATAAACCGTATCCTCGGGGAAATCCTTGCACACACGCTCCATGAGCGCCCGGCCATAGGCTTTCCCCCGATATCTTTCGTCTACCAAAAGGTCATACACATAAACGCCAAAGCCGTCATCATCCCGGCAGCGGGCATAGCCGCAGAGCTGGTCCTCTTCAAACAGAAGATAGCACAGAGAGTGGGCCAGCGCCTGTTGATATTTTCTTCTACCAGAGCCTTTGCAGTATTCCGTCCATTCCTCCCCCGCCCGCTCAATCAGCCCAAAGAGGAGGGCTTCATCATTGGGCCCATAACGCCTGATCTCGACCTTTGCATTCTCCACCCTTGCTCACTCCCTGCAGTTCATCATTCAGCTTCATCATACGATAATACCCAAGCCATGGCAAGCGCGATCCTGTATGCTGTTGTATCCTCCTGACACCCATGGTATGATATCAGGAGCCCTTAATCAGCACAACCGGAGGCAGGCAAGCCATGATGAATGAGCAGGAATCCAGACAAAACGCTAGGATCATGATCCTGGAGGGTGCCGTGTTCTGGGCGGGACTCTCCTTTTTACAAGGCGATACGGTCATTACGAATTTCATCAGCATTGCGACAGGGTCCGTGGCTCTGGCAGGGCTGGCGGCCACCTTCAAGGTGCTTTTTTACGTTATCGGGCAATTTGTGTTTGGACTGTTTATCCACCGGGTCTGCAGCCACTCCCGCCTGATGGTGAAGCTGGGCTTTTTCTGCCGCCCAGTGGTCCTATTGATGGCACTTTTCATGCTGACAGGGTTGTCCGGGGAGCAGGCCGCCTGGATGTTTCTCATTCTGTATGCCCTATTTTTCTTTCTGGACGGCATGATCAACCTCTGCTGGACAGAAATTTGCACCAGAACGCTGCCTATCGCCAAACGAGGCGAGGTGGTGGTCCTACAGCAGACCTTCGCGGGGCTGGTGGGGCTACTGACAGGCTGGGTTCTGCGGGTGATTCTGGGGAGCAGCCTCTCCTTCCAAAACCAATACACCGTCATCTTCGGCCTGTCCGGGGTATTGCTGGTGATTAATGTGTTTTTGCTGTCCCGCATTCGGGATGTGCCTCATCCCAGCGTGCCGGACCAACCACCTCTCCATCCGGTCAAATATCTTGTCCGGCTTTTGCCCATCCTCAAGCACAACCGGGCGGTGCGCCTTACACTGGCTGCCAGAGCCTGCTACCTGATGACCCTCATTTCCGCGCCAATCAACCTCATGTTCGGGCGTTCTGCGGGGCTGCATGACGCGCAGCTTGCCACACTGGTGTTCATGCCTGTAGCAGGCCAGATCATCGCCGGGGTCTTGTGGGCCCGGGTATGCCGCCGCACCAATTACCCCACCATGATGCTCATGGCGGAGGCTTTTGGCATCGTGTGCGCCATTGCCAACCTTCTGTGCTTCTTCCTGGCCCGGGCGGGTGTCCCGGTGATGCTCCCTCTTTCGGTGACGATGATATTGATTGCCGTTAACACTCCCGCCAACAATGGGTTCTTCCAGCACATGATTACCCAGGTGGACGCACGGTTGCGTGCGGATACTGTCGTTCTGTCCTCTTTGGTTGTCGCGCCTTTATCTTTTGGTACGTATCTGGCCGGTTTGATGGTGGAAACCGTTGGGTACATGCCTGTGTATCTGCTGATGCTTGTCTTCGGCGTCATTGGTTTTCTGTTGGTGCGCCGCCGGATTCCCCTGGAACAGGCCGACCCAGGCTGACAGACCCCCTCACTCGCCCAGCAACCGGTCGATCTCAGCCATTTGCTCCGGCGTCAGTGGTCCGAAGGAAAGAGCCTGAGCATTCTCAATGGCCTGAGCCTCCGTCTTGAAGCCGGGGATGGGAATGGTGACCGGGCTTTTGGCAAGCACCCAGCATAGCGCACCCTGGGCCAAGGTACGGCCGCCGCTGGTGAGCACATCCCGGATGGCGGCCAGCCGTTCCAGGTACTCAGGCACCGGGGCTCCATCCTTAAAGTAGCCCACCCAACTATGGCCGCTTCCCCGTACTTCTCCGTGGGAAAAGCGGGAGGCTGCGTTATATTTGCCGCCCAGCAGACCCATAGCCAATGGAAAGATATTGATGCTGGCCATGTGGTCGCGTTCGCAAATTGCCAGCAGGTCCTCCATGGGGTTGAACACATTGCACTCATGCATGAAGGCTGCACCCCCATGCCGCGCTAAAGTCTCAGCTGCAGCAGGCTGCCATGAACTCCAACAGTAGGCACGAATCTTGCCTTCATCCCGCAAGGCTGCCAAGGTATCCAGCACGATATCGGCTTCCGTCTGGGGGACGTCGCCTACATGCAGCGTGTACAGGTCGATATAGTCCGTGCGCAAACGGCGCAGGGACTGCTCACAGGCCCATCGGATGTAGGCGGGGGATACGTCCTTGCCCGTCAAAGCGCGATGGTTTGCGTCATAAGTGAAGCCAAACTTCGTAGAGATAACCACCTTCTGCCGAATGCCCAGGAATGCACGTCCCATTACCTCTTCGCTATGACCCGTGCCATAGGCATCTGCCGTATCAAAGAAGTTGATGCCATGGTCTACTGCCGCCTTCAGCGCTCTTAGCGACACACTGTCGTTTGCCTCCCCATACCCATCCGCAATGCCGTCCAGAGTGAACATACCGCCGATGGGCCAGCAGCCAAAGCCGATTGCGCTGGTCTGTATACCTGAATTTCCTAATACGCGTGGTGCTGTTGCCATTGCCCATTCCTCCTGTTTGTTATTCACAAAATTGGCTACCTACCGGTCGGTAGTATTATAAACCGGTCCTCTCCCTCCGTCAAGGGGATATACACAGAAATTGACAGGATCCGGCCCATCTGCTACAATGCAGCCAAAACACGGACAGGAGGCGGGAACATGGCGGAACGGGGAGAAACCAAAGCGCGCATCTATGACTGCGCGCTAAGGCTATTCTCCAGGGATGGCTACGCCGCAACCAGCATGGGTGCGATTGCCGATGCGGTGGGCATCCGCAAGGCCACCCTCTACTCTCATGTGTCCGGCAAGGAGGAACTGTTCACCGCTCTCTTTGAACAGATTTTGGAAGAACACGCCTCCTTTGTAGCGCGTCTCACGGCTCCCAACCAGAAACTGTCGTTGCGGGATCATCTATTGACCATCCTGCGATCCTATGTGGACTACAACCACCACAGTCTGAAAATGGCCTTTTGGGACCAGTGTTTCTATTCCCCTCCCGAGCCCTTGCGCACTTCCATCTGCCGCCGGACCGAGGCCAGCACCGCCGACTTCATCCGGCGTCTCACCGACCTGATCAGCCGTGCTGTCCCCCAGGGTCGCTCCCCAGGCAGCAGCTTCTCCCCCTTCATCCAGGCTCAAACCTTCTACTATCTCATGATGGGCTTTGCCATGTCCAGGGGCATCAATGGCATTGAACAACTCCTGGAACCTTGCTTTGAAGTCTTTTTCAGGGGAAATCTCGCAGGCTTTGCCACCGAACCGCCACCGTTGCCTTCCAGTTTGAATCGATGAATGATCTGCATTTCGCCGCGCAGTAGAACCTCCCTCACCAATCCCTCCCCCCTTCCATAATCTATAAGCAGTGCGCGCAAAAAGGGGGGCATGGTATGGTATCCATCTTGTCTATTGACGGCGGAGGCATCCGGGGTATTATCCCGGCAGCATTTTTGGTGGACATTGAAAAGCGGACGGGAAAACCCATCTGCGAATTGTTTGACCTAATCGCGGGCACCTCCACCGGGGGAATTCTGGCGGCGGCACTTACAGTTCCGGATGCCCGGGGCAAGCCGAAGCTTACGGCAAAGCAGGTCCACGCCGCATACTTCGAGCACGGACCCCAAGTTTTTCAAAAAAGCATGGTACGTTTGGTCACGTCTCTGGGTGGACTGATCAGGCCCATCTACTCTCCCAACGCCCTGGACCTGATGCTGGAAACCTACCTGGGAGACACGAGGCTTCATTCCACATTAACGGAAATTCTCGTCACTGCCTATGACATGACCAGCGACACGCCCTGGTTTTTTAAAACCTCTTTCGCGGAGAACCACCGGGACCCCGTGGATGACCCTCTGCTCACCCAGGTGGTTCGAGCCACCACCGCCGTGCCTACTTACTTCCCCCCTCTAAGTATGGAAGGCCATTGCATGATCGACGGAGGGGTATTCGCTGCCAACCCGACCCTATGCGCCTATGCCCAAGCCAGGGTCCTGTATCCCCAGGAGGAGGAGTTTCTGGTGGTGTCCCTGGGCACGGGCGTTGAGGTACTGTCACGCTCCTGTGATGAGGTGCAAAACTGGGGCATTGCCAAGTGGGCAGTGCCCATTATCGGCATCGCGCTGAACTCTTCCAACGCCACAGTAAACTACCAGATGCAGGCGTTGTCACAGGACAGGAATTACATACGCTTTCAGGTACCCCTGGATCAGAACTCCACTGCCATGGACGATGCGAGCCTTGAAAACATGCGCAGGCTTGACTTCATCGCGCGCAAGGCCATTCGCCAGGAGTCCGAGAGGATCGACCGGCTCTGCCGCGCTCTGACCAAAAGGGGTTCCAAGGAAACGGTCTTCATGCCATACCGTGTGGGGAAGGCGTATCCGGCATAGGGGTTCGTAAAGCCAGGCCTTCCCATCATGGTGCCCCCGCCGGCACACCATAGTCCTTCAGATTCTTCTCCGGCCACAACACATCATGCCATTTCCCCAACTTGAATCCCGTGTTGTGAAAGACACCCACATCGTATCACTCCTGTAGGTTCCGGGTGATCTCATGATAGCGCTTGGTAGCCAGCGCGCTGGGCTTGGCTTTTTCGCAGAATGAAAGGCCCTTGAGTCTGGGGGCGATGCGTTCGATTACAATCTGCCCGTCCACCAACTTGGATTCCAGAACGTGAAACGCATCCAAAAATCGGCCGTCCTTTTGGGCACGGGGATAGAAGGACAGCACATATACGTAATAAAACAGATTATAGGTACGGAAAGGATATTCCACCTGCATAAACAGGGTACCGATTCCATAGTGGCAGGGGCCGATGGGCTGCCGGATGATCCAGTGCTCAAGAAGAAAATCCACTGCCGAATCGAGGGTTTCTGCCTGTATACAATTGTTGTAACGGAACACATCCAGCGCTACAAGAGTTGGCAGGGGATTGGAATATTCTGTTTCCGGCCCCCGGCCAAAGCTAAACTTATTGCATCTCCATCCACCATCGGTGTACCGGGTATCCAAAAGGTGCTGGAATGTCTTTTTTAGTCGGTGATCGTCGGCATACCCCAGGCGGCAAAGCGTCCTGGCTGCGTGAACTGTCTGGCACGGGTACACGGCTCCCTGCGGGTAGACCTTGAAACGCCCATCCTCCTGCCAAGTGCTGAGAATCAGGTGCGCAGCATCCCGCAGAATAGGCTCCTCAGGGTCCACTCCCAACTCCAACAGGTATTCCGTGCATTCCAGCGTGGAGAATGGAGAACCCTTGATCAGGCGCTTGTCCGGTGTGGTCCACAGATCACCGCCGTTATCGAAACGATGGGATAGAATCGACTCAACATCCGCCGCATACTGTTTCTGGGCGTTCATTTCATGTGTCTCCCTTCCAGGGTTCACCATATCCTCCCAGGCGGCATGTCCATCATCCATGACATGCCTGCGGCCTGTATCAAGCGGGCTGTTGTGTTGCCGTCATTTGATGAGGCCAATCCCCTTGCGCAGAGTCTCCGAGTCTATGGCACCCTGCACACCGGTGAGAATATAGCCGTCTTTATGAATGAAGATGGTCGTGGGGATGGACATGATGCCGTATCTACTGGCAGCGTCCTGGTCCACATCAAAATATACGGGAAATGTGAAGCCCTGCTCCTTGATGTACTCGATGCCCTTGTCCTTTGTCTCCCGCTGTCCGTCCACAAGGTCCACCATCAGGAAAGCGACATCCTCCCCAACCTCTTGAGAAACCTCCTGGAATTCCGGCATCTCCCCCTTGCAGGGAGGACACCAACTGGCCCAAAAATTCAATACAACAGGTGTGCCTATGAAATCCGACAGCTTCACCTGATTCCCATTGATATTCTCCACCGTGAAATCAGGTGCCTGGGGCTTTATCGCCGGGGGATTCGCTTTCTGGTCCGACTCCTGGGGCTGTGCTCCAACGCTCGCCTGAGGAGTCGGAGCCTCCGTGCTCTCCACCATGGGGGGGAAGATGTCGCTTTGCTGCGAAGACCTATCTTTCAGCAAATTATATCCGACGACAGCCAAAACAATAAATAAGGCAAATGCAGCCAGCAGCAGGATCGTCTTTCCCTTTTGTTTCATAAAGGTCCCCCCCTTAAAAAGTGAGTAAAGACAGGAAATAACCCATGGTTCCGGTGGCCATCAACAGGCCGATGATCACCAGCAGCCCGCCGGATATCAGATTGATGACCCGGTAGTTCCGCTTGATGAAGTCAAAAGCTCCCTTCAGGCGATCGATGAGCACGGCGCTGGCGATGAAGGGGATTCCCAAGCCCAGAGAAAAGGTCAACAGCATGGTCATCCCCTTTAGCAGCGATCCCCCAAGGGATGCCACCAGCAGGGCCGAGCCCAGGAATGCGCCAACGCAGGGAGTCCAACCCAGGGAGAAGATCATACCCAGGAGTATGGAGGAAAAAAAACCCGGGGTACGGATATTGGCGGCCTGATGGCTTCCCCGGTTGAGAAAGCCAATGTTCAGGATGCCCATGAAGTTGAGGCCAAACAGGATCACGATCACGCCGCCCACTACATTGAGGATCGTCATATACTCCCGTGCCAACTTCCCAAGCGTACCCATGAAGGCACCCATGGCCACAAACACAATTGTAAACCCCAGTACAAACCCGATGGAATTGGTGAGAGTCTTTTTATGATTCACTCCACCCGCTGCAAAATACGACAGGTAGACGGGCAGCATCGGTAGCAGACAAGGCGATATAAAGGTGATGATTCCCTCCAGGAACAAAAGAACATATTGCATTCGCACCCTCTCCTCTCCCGGTAGAAATCAATCGTTGCAGTAATACTTACCCAACAAGGACAGGATCTCCTCCACTCTGTGGTCAGAAACCGAGTAGATGACGCTCTGACCAGCCTTGCGGCATGTCAAAATCCCATGCGCTTTCAGAAGGGCCAGGTGCTGGGAGAGAGCGGATTGGGTGATATTGGGGATCATCTCCCCCAAACTGGTAACAGTCATTGGCTCCTTTATAAGCGCACACAGAATCAGCAGCCGGTTTTCATTGGCCAGCACCTTTAATAGCTCGGCAACACGCTTTACACTTGATTCCACGATACCCTTCCCACCCATTCTATCAGATGAAGCCCAATCAAAAATATTAGACTTTTCTAATATACAGATATCCATCTGCTTTGTCAAGCTTCCCTGCAAAGGAATGCGTATTGAATTGCCGATACGCTTGTGATATGATCCTGGTATACACCAAGTGACAGGGAAAGGAATCGCAGAGTATGAAAGTGGTCATCGTTGGGGATGGCAAGGTAGGATACGCTCTGACCGAACAGCTTGCCCGGGAAGACCACGACGTTGTGGTGATCGACAGCAAGCGCGACGTTCTCCGTCATCTGACCGAGAAACTGGATGTGATGGTTGTCAACGGCAACGGCGCGAACTTAAGCGTGCAAAAAGCTGCCGATGTGGGAAACAGCGATCTGCTGATTGCTGCCACGTCATCGGACGAAGTCAATATGCTTTGCTGTGTCGTGGCCCGCAAGTTGGGATGCAAGCACACCATTGCCCGGGTGCGCAATCCGGAGTACACCGAGCAGTTGCTCTGGCTCAAGGAGGATCTTGGACTGAGCATGGCCATCAACCCGGAGATGGCCACTGCCCGGGAGATTTTTGGCCTTTTGCAGTTTCCGGGCTTTTTAAAGCGGGACCCCTTTGCCAAAGGTCGGGTGGAGATTGTAGAGATCGAACTCAAGGAGGGCAGCCCGCTGATTGGAAAAAAGCTCAGCGAGCTTTACCAGACAGTCAAGGTCCGCGCCCTGGTCTGCGCCGTGGAGCGCAAGGACAACATTCATATTCCCGATGGCGGCTTCCGTCTGGAAGCCCAGGACAAAATTTATGTTACCGCGCCATACCGGGATCTGGCCGCTCTGATCAAAGCGCTGGATATCGGCAGGCGCAAAGTACGCAATGTGCTGATCATCGGCGGTGGCCGCATCGCCCATTATCTGGCGGTGATGCTGCTTGATTCGGGTATCGCGGTAAAAATTATTGAAAACA
>JAAYDR010000109.1 GCA_012729115.1 Clostridiales bacterium
CCAAGCGGAACAGCATTTATGGTTCAGTGCTTAACAAACAATAAAAATAGAACTGCAGCGGATATCAGACATTATTTTTCCAAATATAACGGGAACTTAGGAACAACTGGCTGCGTAAGCTATTTGTTTGACAGAAAAGGTGTAATATCCGTTGAATCTGACGGCATTGATGAAGATGAACTTATGATGGCAGCACTTGAAGCAGGTGCCGAAGACTTTGAAGTTCAAGATGACAGCTATGAAATAACAACCATACCTGAAGATTTTATCCAAGTTCTAAACAGTTTAAAGGAAGCAGGCTACGAAAATATCAGAGGAGATATCATGTATATTCCTCAAACTTACGTGAAAGTTGAAGATGAGGCTGCAATAAAAAACCTTGAAAAATTAATTGATGCATTAGAAGAAAATGATGACGTTCAAGAAGTGTACCACAACTGGGATATGCCGGAAGAGGAGGACGAAGAGTAAAGAATTTCAATGCTTCCAGAGTTTTTTAAACTTGAAATCAACCAAAATAATTAATGAGCGATGATATACCTTCATTACTGAATTGTCATATTAGTACAAATTCAATGGAGGTATTATTATGAGATTAAAAGAATTGTTATTAGAATTTGTTATAAAATTACAGCTACAGAATTACAGCATGTGATGAATAATTAATTGGACTTACACTAGGAATTGGACTTACACTAGGAATTGGACTATAATTGAAATATACATAAAGATATTAGAAAGATTCATTAAACAGACCGATGAAACCGAATAGAAACATTAATAAGCATCAAATAAATACAGCTATGAAAGGAGAAATAAGACACCATGAGTAATTTTCACTTTACACAGACTGATGTCCAGCGTCTGGAGAGTCAAGCCCAGCAGTTGCGTCTGGATATCGTTTCAATGATCTATGCAGCCAAAGCCGGCCATCCCGGTGGCTCCCTGTCAGCAGTGGAAATGGTCACCGCTCTGTACTTCCATGTGATGAACATAGATCCCTCTAACCCCGACTGGCCTGAACGGGACCGCTTCGTTTTGTCCAAGGGTCACGCCTGTCCCGTATTGTATGCGGCACTGGCTCGCCGGGGATATTTCGACCCCGCCCTTTTGAATACATTGCGTCAGTACAAGTCCATACTCCAGGGGCACCCTGATATGAATAAGGTGCCAGGCGTGGATATTAGCACCGGTTCTCTGGGCAACGGCCTATCCATAGGCCTTGGCATGGCCTTGTCTGCCAAGCTGCACCACCAGAACTACACCACTTATGTCATGTTAGGCGACGGTGAGATTCAGGAGGGAATGGTCTGGGAGGCAGCTATGGCTGCTAACCACCACGACCTGAAGAATCTGGTTGCCATCGTGGACTGTAACGGTGTGCAAATCAATGGATGGACTAACGATATCATGGCCTTGGAACCCATCGCAGACAAGTGGAAAGCCTTTGGCTGGGCTGTGGTGGAGGTCAACGGACACAACATGAAAGATGTCCTTACCGCCCTGCATACTGCCAATACTATGCGCAAGCCTACTGCAATCCTCATGCGCACCGTCAAGGGAAAAGGTGTTTCATTTATGGAGGACGAATCCAAGTGGCACGGCGCAGCTCCCAGCGAAGAGGAGCTGGTTAAGGCCATCAGTGAGATCAACATGGGAGGAGTGGTATAATGTCATTAGCAACAAGAATGGCCTTTGGCCATGAGCTTATCGAAATCGCCAAGACCCGGGAGGACTTTGTGGTATGTAACGCAGACACTAAGACTTGCGGCCTTGAAAAATTTGGACAGTACTTCCCCGGACGGGAGTTTTCCTTCGGAATTGCCGAGCAGAATCTGGTAGGCGGAGCAGCTGGTCTGGCCGCTTGCGGCAATAAGGTGTTTATAGCCACATTTGCAGTGTTCGCTTCCATGCGGGCCTGCGAGCAGGTACGAACCTTTGTGTGCTATCCCAACCTGAATGTAACAGTTATTGGAACTCACGCCGGTCTGCAGGTGGGCGGCGATGGTGCCACCCATGCCGCTATTGAGGATGTGGCCATCATGCGCTCCTTCCCTAACATGACGGTGGTGCAGCCCGCAGACGCCATTGCAGCCCGGTCCATTGCCCATGCAGCTGTCAACTTCAAGGGACCTCTTTATGTACGCCTGCACCGTAACCCCGTAACTGACATCTACGATCCCGAGACCTATCACTTTGAGTGGGGCAAGGCTAAGACCGTAGCTGACTACGGCAGCGACATGACCATGATCGTTTCCGGAATTCTACTGAAAAAGGCATTGGATGCCGCCGTCATTCTTAGGGAAGAGGGTGTCGGTGTGCGAGTGCTGGATATGTCCACAATCAAGCCTCTGGATAATGAGGCTGTCATCAAAGCCGCCAGAGATACAGGCGCCATCATGACAATTGAGGATCACACCATTTTTGGTGGTCTGGGCAGCGCTGTAGCCGAAGCGGTGGTGCAGAACTGCCCTGTCCCCATGGAGATCGTGGGCATTCAGGACCGCTTCGGCGAGTCCGGCGACCCGGAATTGTTATATCGGGATCATGGGATGGATGTTGACTCAATCGTGAAAAAGGCCAAAGCTTTGGTCGGAAAGAAGAAAGGATGAAAGAAATGAAAGAAATGAAAAAACCTCATGTTTGTATTTTGCAAACCAGCTTCGCCAAGCGAGAGGATACTATAGAATTCCTGAAGGAGAGAGTCCCCGGCGTCCGGGTAGAGTTCATAACCGACAGCACCCTGCTCAACGACGTCCGTGCCAACGGAGGCCCCACACAAGCCGTCATCGACCGCATGATCCTGTACGCCAAGGCTGCTGAAATTTCCGGAGCAGATCTCATCGTCAACTCCTGTTCAACTGTAGGCGAGGTGGCTGATATCTATGAGAAGGAAGTGGGCATCCCTGTTATGAAGGTGGATCTGCCCATGGCTCAGGAGGCCGTGAATTTGGGTACCAAAATTGCACTCATTGCTACTGTGGAGACCACTCTCGGACCCAGCCAGCGCCTCATCGAGAAGGAGGGTGCCAAGCAGGGTAAGGTTATGGAGTGTACCCAGTTTCTCCAGACTGCTGCCTGGGATGCTCTGCAGGCAGGTAACATCCAGGAGCATAACAGGATCCTTTTGGAGAACATCCGCAAGCTTGATACTATGGGCTTCGATGCCATAGTCATGGCACAGGTCTCCATGCGCGCTTTGCTGCCCGAACTGACCGATGTTAAGACCCCTCTGCTATGCAGTTTTTTC
>JAAYDR010000110.1 GCA_012729115.1 Clostridiales bacterium
CAAAAGGCCGTTCAGGAAGAGCTCAGCGACATCTTGCACTTTTTTGTCAGCATGTGCCTGGAAGCAGGCATGACCGCTGAGGACCTGTACCGGACCTACGTGGGGAAGAACCAGGAAAACGTCCTGCGTCAGGAGGGCAAGAGCACGAAACCCGGCTACGCGGTGGAGGGCTGATTCCCGATCCTGTTGCCTCAATTTGCATGGCACGCAAAAGCCTCCTTTGGACAAGCTACGTCCAAAGGAGGCTTTTTGGTTATGAGAAGATGGAAGCTTGGATTGCTGTTGACCCTATTCCTGGCGCTGCTTCTGGCTGCCCAGGGCTGCGCCGGTACGGCGGAAACTGTTCCTACGCCCGCGCCTGATGACGCCACACCAGGCAATGCCAACAAGGATGCGGTGCGCTGGCCCCAGGACAAGCTCACGATGAACCAGGACGGCATTCCCACCCTGAAGGTCTATGTCGTGGAGGAGAAAAAGGCCCGGGAGATGGACATAGAAACCTATCTTCAGGGAGTGCTGGCCGGTGAGATGAAGAACGACTGGCCCATGGAGGCCTTGAAGGCACAGGCGATTCTGGCCCGCACCTTCGTGCTCAAATTTGCCCAGGAGAAAAAGAGCCGCTACGAGGGAGCGGACATCTCCACCGATGTGGAAGAGGCTCAGGCTTATGATGCCAAGGAGGTGGATGAGCGTATCAAGCAGGCCGTGAAGGAAACAAGCGGAGTGGTGCTGGCAAGCCAGGGGGAACTGCCCTATACCTGGTTTCATGCCCACAGCGGGGGAATGACCGCCCTGGCAAAGGAAGGTCTGAACTGGAAGGAGGAGGAACCGCCCTATACCCGGGTGATTGAAAGCAAGGAGCCTGCTCCCGATCAGGTGGAGGACAGCAAGGAATTGGCGCAGGCGGCAGAGTGGGAAGCCACCTTCTCCCTGGAGGAATTTCAGGCTGCCTGCGGGAAGCAGAAGGAAGGTATAAAAATTACCCAGGGCAGCAAGCTGGCCATCGGCCAGAAGGGCGATAGCGGCCGGGCTGTTACTATTTCTGTCGACGGGGAAGAGGTGAACGCCGCCGATCTGCGCATCGCACTGGACAGCACCAAGATGAGGTCCACCCTGCTTACGGATATATCAAAGACAGCAGGCAAGGTAACCATGTCCGGCAAAGGCTACGGCCACGGCGTGGGCATGAGCCAGTGGGGAGCCTACGGCATGGCTGCCGAGGGCAAGCAGGCCAAGGATATCATCCGGCATTACTTCCAGCAGGTGGAAGTGGTAAAGCTGTGGTAGCTGTGAAAGATGCATAAACCAGGTCTGCTCCCTGCCTCCGCCATCACTGCTCAGCGGAGGCAGGGAGCTGTGTTCCTGCCTTGAGATCTGGAAACAGGGACGCTGCAAACAGGGTCAACAACCCTTTGTTTACAGCAGGATGCAGATCATCCCGCCGTTACCTTCGTTGATGATTTTGGAAAGGGTTTCCTGTACCTTTTCCTGGGCGTCGGCGGGCATGCGCATCAGTTTGTTGCTCAATCCTTCGCGCACCAGTTCATGCAAACTCTTGCCAAAGAAGTTGGTATTCCAGATCCGCTGGGGATCGTTTTCAAACTCATCCAGCAGATAGCGGACCAGTTCCTCGCTCTGTTTCTCCGTGCCCACCACAGGGGATACCTCGGTTTCAATGTCCACACGAATCATATGCAATGAGGGGGCGTGGGCTTTCAGTTTCAGACCAAATCGGCTGCCCTGCTGCACAATCTCCGGCTCCTGGAGGGTCAGCTCGGCCATGGTGGGGGTCACCAGGCCATAGCCGGTCTCCCGGACGCTCTTCAGCGCCTGGGCCACGTGGTCGTACTCGGTCTTGGCAGTTACCAGTTCCTTCATCAGACGCAGTAGATGGGCGTCACCGCGAATCTCCGTGCCGCATTCCTCGCCCAGCACTCTGTTGAACAGGCCTTCACGAAGGGGCAGAGAGAAATTCAGGCGCCCCTGGCCCAGTTCGATACCGTCCGTGGCGATCCCCTCGGAGTAGGGGGAATCCGCGAAGGCGGCGGCAAACTTCCCATGATCCCTCATTTTGCTCAGGTTTTGCGCCCCGCTTTGCACCTGATCCAGCACATGCTTGATGAGCCAATGGTTTTCATCCAAAGCGTGGAGCCAGGCCGGCACGGTCATGCGGATTTCCCGCAGGGGAAATTGGAACAGCACCTGTTCAAAGACGCTCTGGATATCGGAGAGCTCCATTTCCTTGACATTCAGGGAGAGAACGGGCACATCATAGCGCTGGCTGAGGGTTTCCCTCAGCTTCAGGGTCTTTTCTTCCTGGGGATGACGGGAGTTGAGAACCATTACGAAGGGCTTGCCCAGTTGTTTGAGCTCGTTCACCACGCGTGCCTCCGGTTCCCCGTAGACCTCTCTGGGCAATTCGGCGATGCTCCCGTCCGTGGTCATCACCAGGCCGATGGTGGCATGCTCGGCAATCACCTTTCGGGTACCGATCTCCGCCGCCTGCTCAAAGGGGATGTCGTGGTCAAACCAGGGGGTGTGCACCATCCGGGCGCTTCCATCCTCCTCGGTTCCCAGGGCTCCGTCCACCATATACCCCACGCTGTCCACCATACGGACACGAACGGTGGCCTGATCGCCTATGGTGACTGTGACTGCCTCGCTGGGCACAAACTTGGGCTGGGTGGTCATGATGGTGCGGCCGCTGCCGCTTTGGGGCAGTTCATCAGCCACCCGGTTTCGCTTGGGGCTTTGGGGCATGTTGGGCAGCACCAACTCCTCCATGAAGCGGCTGATGAATGTGCTTTTGCCCGTTCGTACCGGGCCCACTACGCCAATGTACACATCGCCGTCGGTACGCTCGGCGATGTCCCGGTATAGGTTAAATGGCTTTTCCTTCACGGTAATACCCTCCTTGAATGTACGCTTGTGGGAGGATATGCACAGGGGGGACGGCCTATGAAGGGACTTGAAGGATTTACAGCATCAAAAGGCCATAGGATCAAAAAAGGCATGAAATTTTCACTTGATTGAGGTATACTACAAGGAGAACCCAAAGTGAGGAGAGAGCCCATGGCTGAGGACATGATTGAAATGGCAACCCAGCGGCTGGCGGCGGCCATCCGCGAAAGCGAGGAATATATTCTTTACAGTTCTTTGCGGGAAGCGGTCATGAGTGACGACACAAACCGCGCATTGCTCAAGGAATACCAGAAAGCCCAGACGGCTTTGCAAATGACGGCCATGGCGGGAAAACAGGCAGATGAGGACGCGGTACAGCGCTTTTCCCAGCTTTCCAGCCTCCTGTATCTCAACAATGAAGTGGCCCAGTATCTGCTGGCGCAGCTTCGGATGCAAAAGCTGGCAGGAGATGTGTTCGGTCGCCTTGCAGCCGCTGCCGGGCTGGAATTTGATTTGCCCGGCATGTAAAGGGGGTAGAAAGAGATTGGCCGGAAAAAAAAGATCCCGTGAGTATGACCATGAGTCCCTGAGGGATGAACGGGAATATGGGTTTTACTGGTACAGCGGAGTCTGGCATATCCTTCGCCCTGTGCTGATTGGCCTGGCGGCGCTGGTACTTGTTTTTGGGCTGTTGTCCACGGGCTATGGAGTGATCCACGACCGTTTTTTAAGTGCTGTAGATCCCCAGGACACCACGGAGGTTCCCATTTCCATCGCCTCCGGTTCCAGCCTCACCAAGGTGGCAGGTCTTCTGGAGCAGCAGGGCCTCATCAAAAACCGCTCGGTATTCAAGTACTACTGCGACTTTGTGGGGCTGGGGCAGAAGATCCAGGCTGGAGACTACCAGCTCAGCAAAAGCATGGACATGTTCGCCATTGCAGACAAGCTGACCACCGGTGATGGAAAGCCCATGACAGCCAAAATGGTTCTGATCCCCGGCTGGACGGTCGAGGATCTGGCCGCCAAGCTGAAGGACCAGGGAGTGCTTGCCGATGAAAATGCCTTTTTGCAGCAATGCAAAACCGGTGAAGGGCTCACGGATTATTACTTCCTGCAGGACGTGCTGAAAACCGACAGGGTCGCACAGCGCAAATACCTGCTGGAGGGGTATCTCTCCCCCAACACCTATGAGATTTACACCTCAGCCAGCAGTACCGACATCCTGAAAAAGCTATTGGACCAGACGGACAAGGTGTTTACCTATGAATGGCAGGAGCGGACCGCGGAACTGAAGATGACCATGGATCAGGTGCTGTCTTTGGCTTCCCTGATTGAAAAAGAAGCCAAAGCGCCCGATTTTGCCAAGGTTTCGGCGGTATTTCACAACCGCCTGGACAGCAAGATGAAGCTGGGCAGCGACGTGACCATTCACTATATCACCGGGGAGCGGCGCATGAGCCTGCGCAACAGCGATCTTGTCATCGATTCCCCCTACAACACCTATCTGTATGCTGGGCTGCCTCTGGGACCCATCTGCAATCCCTCGCCGGAAGCCATTCAGGCGGCCCTTTATCCGGACGAGGTCTTTGTGGCGGAACGGTACCTGTATTTTTGCAGCAAGGATCCGGATACCGGGGAACTGCATTTCAGCAAGACACAGGAGGAACATGACAGAGCCGTCAAGATTTACGCGCCCCTATGGCAGGCCTATGACCAGGAGCGGGGCATCTAGTCATGAGTAAACGCATGGAGCTGCTGGCACCTGCCGGTGGTATGGAACAACTGAAGGCGGCATTGCGCTTTGGCGCGGATGCGGTGTACGCGGGCATGAAGGGCTTTGGCCTTCGAGCCTTTGCGGACAATTTTGACCAGGGCAGGCTAGGAGAGGCCGTAGCCCTTACCCATGCATATGGCAAGCACTTTTACGTGACACTCAACGTTCTCCCCCTGGACCGGGATCTGCCGGGCCTGCGGGAAACCGCGCGGCAGGCATGGGATGCCGGGGTGGACGGGGCCATCGTCAGCGATATTGGTGCTGCGTTGATGCTGCGGGAGGAACTGCCGGGGCTGGCGCTTCACATCAGCACACAGGCCAACGTGATGAACAGCCGGACGGCCCTGCACCTTCATCAGGCCTTGGGAGCTTCACGGATCGTTCTCTCCCGGGAGATGAGCCTGCAGGATATACGGGAGATGCGGTCCTGCCTGCCGGATTCCCTGGAACTGGAGGCCTTTGTTCACGGAGCGATGTGCGTTGCCTACAGCGGTCGCTGCCTGCTCAGCAATGCCTTGACAGGCCGCAGCGGCAACCGGGGCGAGTGCGCACAGCCCTGCCGCTGGCAATACGGGGTTGTGGAAGAAAAAAGGCCGGGGGAGATTCTGCCTCTGCAGGAGGACGAGCGGGGCTCTTATCTGTTTTCCGCCTATGACCTGCGTATGATGGAGCATTTGCCGGATCTGATGGAAGCTGGGCTCACCAGCCTGAAAATTGAGGGGCGGATGAAAACCGCTTACTATGTGGCCACCGTGGTGGGGGCCTATCGCAGGGCTCTTGATCTTCTCCAGAATCAGGGGGAGGGTGCCTATCGGGCTGCGCTGCCGGAGCTGCTTGGGGAGTTGGACAAGGCCAGCCACCGCCCCAGCAACACAGGGTTTTTCTATGGTCCGCCCCAGCCCCCGGCGGGAGCCGGCGGATTCTGCCAAACCATGGAATATGTGGGGGACGTGGTTTCGGACGCGGCGGCGGGTGAAGCCGCCACGGTGGTGTTAAAAAATCGCTTCTATACGGGGGATGCGCTGGAGGTACTGACTCCTGGCGGAAGCAAGGCATTCACAGCCGGTGACCTGTGTTTGGCGGAGACGGGGGAAACGGTGCCCACTGCGGGTGTCGCAGGAACAAAGCTTCTCATGACTTTCCCTTTCGCCGTTCAGGCTGGGGACCTGCTGCGGGGACCCAACCGGAATCACAGGGGAAGAGGGGCTGCCTCCCATCGCGGCATGCGGTAAGCACGGTCGGATATTTTTCCTTGTCATTTCCTGGACGCTTTGCTATAATCGTCCTGACCGATTTTGGAAAGGGGTACAGTTTCAATGACATTTTATTCTCAAATGCTGACGGGTCTTGCAGACGCTGCCGGAGCGGCAGGCGCTGCAACGGACGCTACGGTTGCCGCCGGAGGCACCGGTGAACTTTTGGGCATGATCATCCCAATGGTTTTGATGTTTGTGGTGTTTTACTTTCTGTTGATCCGTCCGCAGCGCAAAAAGGACAAAAAGGTGAAGGACATGCTCGCCAACCTGAAGGTCGGCGACAGGATCTGCACCATCGGCGGTGTCTATGGCACCATCCTGGCCATCAAGGACGATACCATCGAGATGTCCGTTGGCAGGGACAATGTGAAGCTGGTCTTCGCCCGCTGGGCCATCCGCAACGTGGAAGAAGTTACTGTGGAAAACGACAGCGAGGCGCTTAACTAAGCAGGGGCAAGAAAAGCACGCAAAGCGGGAGGGAGAGAACCCCTCCCGCTTTGCGTATCCCTCTCCTTCAGGACCCGCCAAAATCTTTCCCTGTCATTGTTTCCAAAGAATGTTCCCCCTGTCTCGTTCATAGGCTATAGCAAAGCGAAGGGACAAGGAGGGTTTTTCATGCCGACCTATCAAGCTGGTGGCGCTTCCTCTGCCAGACGTACCCGCAGGCGGGCCAGCACCTATCAGAAAAGCGCTTGGGCACGTTTTCTGCGGGGCTTCCTGGCTGCCGTGGGCGTAACCATCGCGGGAATTTTGCTCTTTGCACTGCTCATGCAGTGGCTGCGTCCCAGTGACGCCGTCATCCGGGTGGTCAACCAGATCATTAAGCTGGGCGCCATTCTACTGGGCGTGTGGGTGTTTGTGGGCCGTGGGGGAGAGAAGTCCTTGCTCCAGGGGGCCGGTCTTGGCCTGGTCTACATGGGCCTGGGGGTGGGGCTGTACGCGCTGCTCTCCGGGCAGCAGCTGCCCTTCTCCGCATACCTGGCGGATCTTGCCATGGGCGTGGCGGGAGGCGGCATTGCGGGCATGCTCTTTGGAAACCTCAAAAAGTAGGCATTTTTCTGCTCGGCATTGAAATCCCCTGGCGGATGTTGTATAATTACCAAGGATGGAATATACATGGAGGGATATTGATGAAGCACATTCAGATCGTTTCCAGCCCCTGCCTGCGAGAATCGCTGGAGCACGGCGGCTGCGGTGAATGCCAGAGCTCCTGCCAGAGCGCCTGCAAGACCAGCTGCACCGTTGCCAACCAGTCCTGCGCAAACCAGGAAGCCCAACAGGTAATGGCCGGGCGCGAGGGCAAGCTGAACCGTTCCTTGGGTAAGTAACCCTTGAATGAAGTAAGGCGACCGCATTGTCCAAAAGGGGCGATGCGGCGTTTTTTATGCAAACCCATTCCATAGCAAAGGATGGAGGAGACCGGATGATTCATCTGTTTCGGGCGCTGGACAAGCCCATGGCCCTGGATGTGGGCAGCGGCGGGGTATATGGGCTGGATGAGGCTGCCTTTGACGCGCTTTCCCTGATTTTGGAGGGAGAAGCCGAGGATATCATTGAAAAACTGGCGGAAAAATACCCAAGGGAAGAAGCCGCCGAGGTGGTTGCTGAGCTGCGACGGTTGATGAAGGCGGGCTATTTAGGCACATCCGACGACTATTCCGATGTGGAGCTGGCAGATACCGGAGTCGTAAAGGCCATGTGCCTTCACGCGGCTCATGACTGCAACCTGCGCTGCCAGTATTGTTTTGCAGACACCGGGGAATACCACATGCAAAACCGCTCCCTGCTTTCCGCCGGTACGGGTAAAAAGGCTTTGGACTGGCTGGTGGCCCACAGCGGCAATCGGCGAAACCTGGAAGTGGATTTTTTTGGGGGCGAGCCGCTGATGAACTTCCCTGTGATCCGGGAAGTGGTGGCCTATGGCCGGGAGCTTGAAAAGCAGCATGGAAAGGTGTTCAAGTTCACCACAACCACCAACGCTGTGGCCCTCAACGATGAGGTCATTGACTTTCTGAACCGGGAGATGGACAACGTGGTGATCTCTCTGGACGGGCGCAGGGAGGTCCATGACCGCATGCGCCCCACCCCTGGGGGGAAGGGCAGCTACGACCTGGTAATGGGAAAGGCCAAGGCCCTGGTAGCCAAGCGCGGCCAGCGGAATTATTATCTGCGGGGTACATTCACCAGACATAACCTGGACTTTGCCCAGGATGTGCTGCACTTGGCAGAGGAAGGCTTTGAGCAGCTTTCCATCGAGCCGGTGGTGACCGATGAAAGCCACGATTATGCCATCCGGCCCGAGGACCTGCCTAAGGTCTTTGAGGAGTATGAGAAGCTGGGCAAGGAGTATGTAAAGCGCAGGGCAGATGGGCGATGGTTCAACTTCTTCCATTTCATGGTGGACCTCTCCGGCGGACCCTGCCTGAAAAAACGCCTCACCGGCTGCGGCGCCGGGAATGAATATGTGGCGGTGACGGCCCAGGGCGATATCTATCCATGCCATCAGTTTGTGGGCCGCGAAGGCATGCGCATGGGCAGTGTGCTGGACGGGAGCTTTGATACCTCCATACAACAGAAGTTCCAGCACAACCATGTCCTTGGCAAGGAGAAGTGCGCTGCCTGCTGGGCAAGGTTTTATTGCAGCGGAGGTTGCGCGGCCAATGCGCATGCTTTCCATGGGGATATCAGCCAACCCTATGACATGGAATGCCAGATGGAGCGCAAGCGCATGGAATGCGCTTTGGCGATTTACGCCCTGGAACAGCAGGAAAAGAACTGATTTCATTTGTGAACGAACGGGGCTCAAGGGTTCGCGATATTTCCAAATAAAGTTCATTTCACGTTCATAATCCCGTCAAAAATAAATGATACCATGACAGCGTAACAAGGAGGGATACAAAATGAAGCATGAAACGAATCACAAAAAAATCTTTGGTTATATCGCAATGGCTTTGGTAATGGCAATCGTGGTCACAGCTTCCACGGCTTTGATACGCATGAACAGCAATGCCACCGCTGAACCCGCAACCCTGTCCCAGAGTTCTACGGTGGTACAGAGCCCCTTTACGGCTGCGGTACAGCAGGTAAGGGAGAGCGTCGTCGGCGTGGATAACTACGGGCAGGTATCCCGGGGCGGCACCATCTATGGCTTTGGCTTTGGATTTGGTCCAGGCCGTCAGCCGGACAGGGATGATACCCGGGAAGTGCTGCAAGGCTCCGGAAGCGGCGTAGTCATCGCCAAGGGCTATGTGGTGACAAACTATCATGTGGTGGATGACAACATTCGCCTGGAGGTTACCTCCGGTGACAAGACCTATCCCGCCACTGTGGCCGCCTCCGATGAGAACCTGGATGTGGCCGTGCTGAAGGTGGAGGGCCTGGACCTGGCTCCAGTGACCCTGGGTGACAGCGATCAGCTGAATGTCGGCGACTGGGCGATCTGCATCGGCAATCCCCTGTCCTTTACCGGCACTACCACGGTAGGCGTCATCTCTGCCCTGAACCGTGAAATTACGGATACCACCCGGGATGCCTATGGCCGCCGCACCGAGTATGTGAACAGAATGATCCAGACCGACGCGGCCATCAACGCAGGCAACAGCGGCGGCGGTATGTTCAACGTAGCCGGCGAGCTGGTTGGCATTCCCAGCAGAAAGTACACCAGTTCCTTCTATTCCGGTGCCTCCGTGGAAGGAATCGGCATGGCGATCCCCATCAACGCGGTCAAACCCCTGCTGGAAGGCGCTCTCAGCGGCCAGATCTCCGGCAACGTGACTTCGCCCGGCAATCAGGAGAGCAACCCCGCCATCACCTCTGCGGGCAAGCCCCGTATCGGCGTGACTGTCACCGATATGAATACTTCCAATTATGCTGTAGCCTCCGGCATCCTTCCCACCGGCGCTTATGTAACTGAGGTGGAAGGCGCTTCCCCCGCTGAAAAGGCCGGCCTGAAGCCGGGCGACATCATCGTGGACGTGGACGGCAATGTGATCACCTCCACCAAGCAGATGGTCAGCATCCTCCAGGCCAAGGAAGCAGGCCAGAAAGTAGCCGTTAAGATCTACCGGGTGGAAGGCCTTGAGTCCATTGAAAACTACGAGGACATCCCGGAGGGTGAGTACATCGACCTAACCATCGAACTGGCAATTCTGGACAACGTGAAGCAGTAACCAAAGGAAAGCCGGACGTCACAAGAGAGATCCATTCCCTTGGAACTCCGCCTCAGGGCCGTGAAAACGGCCCTGCGTTTTTTCATACAAAAGGGGCTGTAGCAAAACACAAAACTTGCTACAGCCTCTTTTTTCACTGAGATTTGGCGTTCGTTTCGTAGTTAAAGGGTCATTATCATCCAGAAATCATGATTTTATCCTAAACATTGGCACCCCA
>JAAYDR010000111.1 GCA_012729115.1 Clostridiales bacterium
ATGAAGAGTTCGAGCAGTTGCAGCGAGTCATCAAAGAGCACAAGGGCCAGCAAGGGGCGCTCATGCCTGTGATGCAGGCTGCCCAGGAGATTTTTGGCTGCCTTTCCCAGGATGTCCAGGAGGCGATTGCAGATGGGCTTGGGGTAACACTCAGTGAAGTCTATGGGGTAGCCACGTTTTACTCGCAATTCGCGCTTCAACCCAAGGGGCATAATGTTATCAGCGTGTGTATGGGTACGGCATGCTATGTCAAAGGCGCCCAGGCAGTGCTTGACAAATTCAGTGAAGCCCTGGGGATCAAGCCAGGGGGAACCACGGAAGACGGCAAGTTTACCCTTCAGGCCACGCGGTGCCTTGGCGCGTGCGGCCTGGCACCCGTTTTGATGATCAACGAGGATGTTCACGGACGGGTTACACCGGAAGAAGTACATGCCATCCTGGCGCGCTATGAAGACTGATGCGCGACCTATCCCTCCATCTAATGGATTTGGCCCAGAACAGCATTCAAGCCGGGGCTATGCTGGTAGGGATTACCCTGAAACTTGACGGGGAGGGAAAACTGGACCTCACCATCCAGGATGATGGATGCGGAATGAGCCCTGAAACCCTGCGCCTGGCGCATAGTCCTTTTGGCACGCATCGCAGGACCCGGAAGGTGGGTATGGGAATACCCCTCGCCGAATATAACGCCTCGGCAACCGGCGGTGCGCTGGAGATAAAAAGCATTCCCGGACAGGGCACGGAGCTTGCTGCTACCTATTACACGCGCCACATTGATTGCCCGCCCCTGGGCAATCTGGGGGAGACGATGGCTGCCCTGATTCTGGCCAACCTGGATGGCCCTGATTTCCGAATCAGCCTTCAGTCTCCACTGGGGCAGGGTATCCTGGATACCCAGGAAATCAGGAAGTCATTGGGAGATGTGCCGCTGAATACACCCGAAGTCATGACATGGATCATTCAAGCCGCATTGGATAAGACCCGAGAGATATTTGGAGGAGAACTGCAATGAAAACCCTGGCTGATTTGGAGGAAATCCGCAAGCGGACCCTGGAGAGGATCAACCTGCGCAAAGAAGATAAAGATGACGAAGTACGTATTGTGGTTGGCATGGCTACCTGTGGTATCGCAGCCGGCGCGCGTCCTGTGATGATGTCTTTTATGACCGAGTCATCAAAGCGCCACCTGACCAATGTCACCGTGTCCCAGACTGGCTGTATCGGCATGTGCCGCTACGAACCGATGGCGGATGTGTTTGTGCCCGGGCAGGGTAAAGTTACGTATGTCAACCTGGATGAGGCGAAAGCCCGGCGCATCGTAAGCGACCATATTGTCAATGGGCAACCGGTGGTGGAATTGATGATAGGTGCGGACAGGGATAAAACCGTGGGCAAGGGGGAAGAATAACAATGAATTTTTATCGTTCGCACATTTTGGTATGCGGCGGTACGGGCTGCACCTCCTCAGGCTCTGTCAAGCTGATGGACCGCTTCAATGCCCAGCTGAAAGAGAAAGGGCTGGAAAAGGAAGTCAGCGTTGTGAAAACTGGCTGCTTTGGCCTGTGTGAGGCTGGGCCGGTGGTTATTGTATACCCGGAAGGTACCTTCTATTCCAAAGTGAAGGAAGAGGATGCGGATGAAATCGTGGATGAGCATCTGCTCAAGGGGCGGATTGTGCGCCATTTGGTCTACCATGAGAAGGGCGAGCAGCCCGAGGCGGGAAAATCCCTCAACGATATCGACTTCTATAAGCACCAGAAACGGCTGGCACTGCGTAACTGCGGCGTAATCGATCCGGAGAATATCGACGAGTACATCGCCTTTGACGGGTATTTGGCGCTGGGCAAGGCACTGACGGAGATGCGGCCCAGGGATGTCATCAAGATGCTGAAGGATTCGGGCCTCAGGGGCCGGGGAGGCGGGGGGTTTCCCACAGGGATCAAATGGGAAATGTGTGCCAAAAGCCCGGGGGAAAAGAAATATATTATCTGTAACGCCGATGAGGGAGACCCGGGTGCGTTCATGGATCGGTCGGTGCTGGAGGGGGACCCCCATGCGGTGCTGGAAGCCATGGAATTATGCGGTTATGCGGTGGGAGCAGACGAGGGATACATTTATGTTCGTGCTGAGTACCCCATCGCGGTGAAACGCCTGGAGATCGCCATCAGCCAGGCGCGGGAATACGGGCTGTTGGGAAAAAACATCCTGGGCACGGACTTCAGTTTTGACCTGCACATCCGCCTGGGCGCAGGCGCTTTTGTTTGCGGGGAAGAAACCGCTCTGATGACCTCCATTGAAGGCAACCGGGGGGAACCCAAACCCAAGCCGCCCTTTCCCGCGGTCCAAGGCTTGTATGGCAAACCCAGCAACATCAACAATGTGGAGACATTTGCGAACGTCCCACAGATTATTTTGAATGGCGCCGCATGGTTTAGAAGCATGGGTACCAAACGGTCGCCCGGCACCAAGGTGTTTGCCCTCGGCGGAAAAATCAAAAATACGGGCTTGGTTGAAGTACCCATGGGTACGCCTCTGCGCACGGTTATTTTTGATGTGGGCGGCGGAATCCCCAAGGGAAAGAAATTCAAGGCAGTGCAGACCGGCGGCCCCTCAGGAGGCTGTATCCCGGCCAGCCTGCTGGACGTGCCCATTGAATATGATTCCCTGGTGGAGATCGGCTCCATGATGGGATCAGGGGGCATGATTGTCCTGGATGAAGACAATTGCATGGTGGACATCGCCCGCTTTTTCCTGGATTTCACTGTGGATGAATCATGTGGAAAATGTACTCCCTGCCGGGTGGGCACCAGAAGAATGCTGGAGATTTTAAACCGGATTGTGACAGGCCACGGCCAGGAAGATGACATTGAAAAGCTGGAGCAGCTGGCTGAGAGCATCAAGGACACGGCTCTGTGCGGCCTGGGCCAGACAGCGCCTAATCCTGTGCTGTCAACCCTCAGGTATTTCAGGGACGAATACGAAGCCCACATCCGGGATAAACACTGCCCCTCCCATCAATGCAAAGAGCTGCTGCATCTGGAGATCAATGACAATTGCCGCGGATGCACGGCCTGCGCCCGGGTATGCCCGGCGGGAGCCATCACCGGCGAACCCCGCAGCCGGCATGTCATTGATATGGAGAAATGCATCAAATGTGATTCCTGCATAGAAAAATGCCGCTTTGACGCCATCATCAAAGTTTGACGGGAGGGAAAAGCAGATGAACGATATGATCACACTCACCATTGACGGTTTGGAGGTTGAGGTGCCGCAGGGTTCCACCGTGCTGGATGCCGCACGCAAAGCCAATGTCCGTATTCCAACGCTGTGTTTTTTAGAAGAAATCAACGAAATTGGTGCCTGCCGTATGTGCGTTGTGGAAACAGGTGCCAGGACCTTGCAGGCGGCCTGCGTCCTGCCGGCCACCCAGGGTATGGAGGTGAAGACCAACACCCGCCGGGTTCGCCATGCCCGCAAGACGGTGCTGGAACTGATCCTCAGCAACCATGACAAGAAGTGCCTTTCCTGTATCCGCAGCCAGAACTGCGAACTGCAGCGGCTGGCGCTTGAACTCGAAGTGAGCGATGACAATGCTTTTGCCGGTGAGCGCAAGGAGTATCCGCTCGATGACCTTTCACCCAGCATTGTGCGCGACAACAACAAGTGTATCAACTGCCGCCGCTGTATATCCACCTGCTACAAAACACAGGCGGTAGGCGTAATTGGCGCCATTGACCGGGGCTTTGAAACATCCATAGAAACCGCATGGGATACGCCCCTGTCAGATACGGCTTGCATTGGATGTGGGCAGTGCATCAATGCTTGCCCTGTGGGAGCGCTTCGTGAGAAAGAGGAATCTCCGGAAGTATGGAAACTGCTGCACGACCCGGAAAAGCATGTGGTGGTGCAGACTGCGCCCGCAGTGCGTGCGGCCTTGGGGGAGGAGTTCGGCATGCCCATGGGCACCAATGTCACAGGCAAGATGGTGGCGGCCCTTAAGCGCCTTGGCTTTGACCAGGTGTTTGACACCGACTTTGCCGCGGACCTCACCATCATGGAAGAGGCGACGGAGCTTATAGGCCGCGTAAAAAATAACGGCGTATTGCCCATGATCACCTCCTGCTCTCCCGGCTGGGTCAACTATTGTGAGACTTTCTACCCCGACTTCATCCCCAACCTTTCCTCCTGCAAATCTCCCCACGAGATGATGGGAGCAGTTGTCAAATCCTATTACGCCGAGAAGATGGGCATCCTGCCCAAGGACCTGGCCGTAGTATCCGTGATGCCTTGCACGGCCAAAAAAATCGAGGCAGATCGGGAGGAATTGGCTGCCAATGGATATCCTGATGTGGATGCGGTGATCACCACGCGCGAACTGGCCCGGATGATCAAATCAAACGGCATCAACTTCCTGAACCTTGAGAATGAGGATTTTGACAGCCTCCTTGGCGACAGCACGGGTGCCGCAGCCATCTTTGGCGCAACCGGCGGGGTGATGGAGGCAGCGCTGCGAACTGCTTATGAAGCCATCACCGGCGAAACCCTTCACGCCCTTGATTTTCATGATGTGCGCGGCCTTGAAGCCGTGAAGGAAGCGGATGTGAAAATCGGGAACTTTACCCTGAGGGTCGCGGTGGCTCATGGCACGGCCAACGCGAAAACTTTGCTTGACTCCATCCGTAAGGGCGAAAAAGCCTATGATTTTATTGAGATTATGGGATGCCCCGGCGGCTGCGTGAATGGCGGTGGGCAGCCCATTGTCTCCGCTGAGGAGCGCTTGCGGCATGACCCCAGGGTATACCGGGCCAAAGCGCTCTATGCTGCGGATACCGGCATGACCTATCGCAAGAGCCACGAAAACCCCGGCGTCAAGCGCATTTACGAGGAGTACCTGGGCGAGCCCAACAGCCCCAAAGCCCACCAGCTGCTGCATACGCACTACATACCCCGGAGCAAGTATAAGCACAAGGAAAAGAATGTCTCCTGACGCAGAAAGAAGAGCCGAAAGCGCTATGATAAAAAGAACTTTTGCGATTCTGTTGAATATGGTGCTGATCACAACAGCGCTGGGTGTTTTTGCTCAGGGAATGCCCGTGCGGGTTGCAGCCCTCAAGGGTCCCACTGCCATGGGGCTGGTGAAGTTGATGGCGGACAATGCCGAGACGGGAGCCTATGAGGTTACCCTGGCCGCCAGCCCCGACGTTCTGGTGCCAGCCCTGGCCAAGGGTGAGGTGGACATCGCCTGCCTGCCGGTAAACCTGGCTGCCATTCTCTACCAAAACACCGGGGGAGCCATCCGCGTCATCAACATCAACACCCTGGGGGTCATTTACATCCTGGAAAAAGGCGGGGATGTACAGAAGCTTGGGGACCTGGCCGGCCGCACGTTATACGCAAGCGGAAAGGCTTCAACACCCGAATATGCCCTTGCCTATCTGCTTGAAAAAGCGGGGGTGAAAGGCGTGAAAGTGGAGTGGAAGGCTGAACACAGCGAAGCCCTGGCCGCCTTCCTGGGCGCCCCCAACAGCCTTGCCATGCTGCCCCAGCCCTTTGTGACGGTGGCGCAAACGAAAAACGAACAGATCAGGATCGCTCTGGACTTAACCCGGGAATGGGAGGCTGTGACAGGGGACACCATGGTTACGGGAGTCACCGTTGCCCGCCAGGATTTTCTGGATAACAACCCGGAAGCAGCGGCCAGATTCCTCAGCGACCATCGGGCATCGGCTGCTTATGTGAGCACCAATGTGAGGGCGGCAGCGGCACTAACTGGTGAATATGGGATTGTGGACGCGCAGGTGGCCCTGAAAGCTTTGCCCTACTGCAACATCACCAGCATGGAAGGGGACGCGATGAAAAATGCGCTTGTACCTTTTTACCGGATGCTTTTTGTTCAGAACCCCTTATCTGTAGGCGGGAAAATTCCGGATGATGCGTTCTATTTCAAACCCTAGAGACGGAATGTCTAAAAGCAGGGTGGCTTTGGCCGCTGTCTTTTGGCTTGCTTTCTGGCAGATTCTGGCCATGGCGCTTGGGCAGGAATACCTTCTGGCTTCCCCCCTGAGGGTACTGGGGAGTTTGATAAAATTACTGGTGGAGCCCACAACCTGGCTGGCGTCTCTCCGCTCAGGGGGACGCATCCTGCTAGGCTTCCTGGGGGCGGCAGCCTTTGGCGCTGCCCTTGCTTTCTTGAGCGCCAGATATGCTTGGGTCAGGGATTTCACAGCACCGCTCATTTCCTCCGCTCGCTCGGTGCCGGTAGCCAGTTTTGTGATTTTGGCCATTATTTTGGTATCAAGCCGCTGGCTCTCCACCCTGGTTGCCTTCGTGATTGGGTTCCCATTGATATTTGGCAATGTCACAGAGGGCATGAGGCGCAGAGACAGTAAGCTTCAGGAGGTAACCCAGGTGTTTGGGGTGCCGGTGATCAGGAGGCTTTTATATATTGATCTGCCCCAGGTACTCCCATATTTCAAATCCGGTGCCATCAACGCCATGGGCCTGTGCTGGAAAAGCGGCATCGCGGCGGAACTTATCGGCATCCCTGACGGTACCATTGGTGAAAGGCTCTATGTCGTGAAGGTGAACCTGTATACGGCTGAGCTGTTTGCCTGGACGGCAATTATCGTGGTACTTGGCGCACTTTCCAGCCGGCTCATAGCGTGCTTGTCTGACGCGGCTGCACATGCCCTGGAGAAACAATAAATGTTATCGCTCTACAAGGTGACAAAACGATATGGTCCCCAGACTGTGTTCTCAAACTTCAGCCTGGATATCCCGTCCGGGGTACGGATAAGCCTGATGGGAGCTTCCGGCTGCGGCAAGACGACGGTGTTGAGGCTATTAGCAGGCCTTGAGGAACCGGATGCCGGGCAGGCCAAAAGAGAGGGAACAATCAGCCTTGTGTTTCAGGAGGACCGCTTGCTCAATGCCCTGACACCAATGGGAAACCTGCGCCTGGTGGCCGGCAGGGGCACATCCGGCTGGCTGGAAAACCTTCTTGTCCGTCTGGGCCTTGAGCATAGCTTGGGCAAATCTGTAAGTGAACTTTCCGGCGGCATGAAGCGCCGAGTGGCCATCGCCAGGGCGCTGGCGGTCAACTATGATGCCATCTTGCTGGATGAACCATTTAGAGGCCTTGACCCTGATGCGCGAAAAAGTTCTGCTCAGGTTATCCTGGAGGAGGCCCAAGGCAAAACCATCCTGCTGGTCACCCATGACCTGGCAGAGGCAGGGCTTATGGGAACTGATGTGGTACGGTTGTGACGATGAACCGATCTGCGTGGTTCTTTCCGGCAGTCTGAATATTTCGAACTGTCCTGTACCGATCTTTCCAATGAAAGCTATGCCCCCTTTTCTGCCAATGCCATCGCCAAATCACCGGGGGAGCGTAGGATGGCCGGGGGAAAAATTCCCCACCATACGCCTTCAGAAGCATTTCTGCAGAGGCACGCCCGGGGACTGGTATCGCGCAGCCAGAAAAATCAAATTTGCTGAGGGCAGCAAATCCATCGTGAACGCGCAAATGGTTGGAGACACGGGCCCTCAGATGAAAACGGCTGGCTACGGCCGTCATCATCAAGGTCAAGACGGATGTATCTGTTTAATTCCATGTGTAAGATGACCAGGTGGAATACCGGGATGCTTCAACCCTGTGGGAAAACTGACGGGGAGACAGCCGCAGTTATCAGCCGGGAAACCCCGCCGGGTGAGAATGCTGTTGTCAATGGATCCGCCGGAGAAAACCTGGTTAACCTTTCCCGCTTGATAACTGGTGTTTCACACTGCTGGGGTGGCGGCGCCAGCATCGGTAAGGCTTTCAGTTCCAGGAGGCTGAAAGCCATCGCATTCCATGGCACCTAAGATATAGAATTGCTGGGCCCAGGAAGGTTCATGCGCTGTACGAATATGTTATGAATGGCTTGATTGGTTCCAACTACAACCAGTGGTGTCCAATGTGCCGCAATCCTGGCCAGCATATGACGCTTCGCGACCGCGCTGGCATGGGGATCCTGGCCAGACATGGGGCGCGCGGATGGCGGACCCATTGATACGGGCGAATTACCTCCCGGGCAACTCACTCTGGTTGGGTATCGGGGCATGAATTCCGCGCCTGTTCACGGCGATATTACGGAAAAATACACAGTGAAGATGACGGGTTGTACGATGTGTCCTATCCGCTGCTACGCTTCCGCGGGCATTCCTTACATTCAGAGGCACATTGGTATCTCCGGTTCCCATGCCAAAACTAGCCTATGAAATCGAGGCATGGCAAACCCCGCTGCGGATTACATTGATACGAGAGTTGAAGGGATCGGCGTGTTGGCGGGGCGGATATGCGGCGATGAACGATGTGCAGGGCTTTTGGGACACCCCCTGGGTGGTGCAGGCTATCAGGACCCTTCAGTATGCGAGACTGGATGCCCTTGTCCAGGTCTATGACAGAATGCGTGCTGGGGCAACTGCTGTCCGTTTAGACCTAAAGCTTTATCCGGGGCATCCCATTCAAGATACTGACGGGCAGCATGCCCCTCTGGCGCAGCGAGGACGAATTGCTGGGCGTAGCATCGCGCACAAAATTGGACGAAGCGTACCGGGACATCCGTATCATCAGCACTTCCAACGGCGCAGGAGGATTTTTTATCGCTGGAGTCCCTCATAGAATCCTAAGTTCAATCGTTTTGCGTGATGGACGATTTGTTTCTGACAATAGCCTATAAAAAGGCTGGGAGCACGCGTCCGGGGGATTGCGTTTATCCCGGCATATTGTTATGATACTCAGCGAGGAACGAACGCTGGGAGTATAACCTGAGTACATGTTCAACATTGGATTTTCTGAGCTGATTATGATTCTGCTGGTGGCATTTGTCATCGTAGGACCAAAGGATCTGCCCAAAGTTGCCCGGTCGCTGGGACGCACCGTTCGTTCTATCCGCAAGATGTTTGACGAATTCAAGGACGAGGCGGGGCTTGACGATACAATCAATGAATTCAAGGACATACAGCGGGATATCAACACAACGATTCATGAAGTCGACCCCAGAAAGGACATTCAGGACGTGAAAACCGACACGCAGAAAGCACTGCGCGAGGCAGAACAGTCCACGATTGGCAAGAAGACCCCCATCAGGGGAAAGGACTAAGGAGGCAGTTACATGCGCATTGGAGTAACGGAAATTCTATTGATTCTCATTCTGGCACTGGTTGTATTTGGCGGCGGCAAGCTTGCGGGTGTGGGCAAATCCCTGGGCCAGAGCATCCGGGAGTTTAAAAAAGAGGTGAAGACTTCTGGTGAAGAAGATACTTCAACAGATAACAAGCCAGAATCCCAAGAACCCCCAAAAGCCTAAGCTGTCCAGGCTTATGACACAAACACAGGAGAAACAGCCCCTGATTGCACACATAAAAGCGTTGCGCACTGCGCTGATTATTGCTGTTGCCGCCACCGCTGCTGCTTTTGTGGTGCTGTTTTATGTCTTCAGGGAGCCCCTGATTGACTTTGTGCTGGCGCCTGTGCGCCTGCGGGGTATTGAGGTGATCGCCACCGCCGTGTCTGAAGCGCTGATGATGCAGTTCAAAACCTGTCTGGTGGCGGCCTTGGTCGTCGCCATGCCCGTCATCATCTGGCAAATCTGGTCTTTTGTGGCCCCCGCATTGTTTCCCAATGAGAAGCGGACATTCGTGGTAATTTTTGCAGCCACATTGTTGCTGTTTATCGCCGGCGTGGTGTTTTGTTACCTTTATGTCTTTCCGCTCACCATTAATCTTTTCTGGGAGGCTTCAGAGGGCGTGGCCACGGCGATGTGGTCGGTGGAAGCATACTTTTCCTTTGTGTTGTCTTTTGTGTTGCCATTCGGCCTGATGTTTGACCTGCCGGTAGTTGTCTATATGCTTGCCAGGCGCGGCAAAGTCAGCTACCGGGGCATGGCCAAAAATCGTAAATTTTTCATTTTGGGCATCGCTGCCATTGCCGCGATCTTAACCCCACCTGATGCGGTGAGCCAGATGATGCTGATGGTACCGATGATTCTGCTGTACGAAATTTCCGCCCAGACAACACGCTTTGTGAAGAAAAAAGAGGTTGTGTCCATTGCAGCATAAAAAGAATCCGCCCCTGGAACGGCTGCCAAACCGGCAGCCTTTTTATATCAGATATGAGGGCTGGTTCTGCGTCACTGAAGCAATGTCCCAGTTCCATGGATGGGCGTAGTCGGGAGGAGCATCTCAATGACAATCAAAACCATCATTCTGCCAGAAAAACCGCCTTTTCCCAACGCAATATGGCCAGTATTGATCTATACACAAGTCTACGCGCCTGGGGAACATATCGACTTCGCAGGGCATTTCAAAACCCGTGGTTGGACGGGCGTGTGGGTGAATGGGGTGTATTCCTTTGACCACTTCCATGCCACAGCCCATGAAGCTTTGGGCTGTATATCCGGATGGGTGCTTTTGCGACTGGGTGGACCGGAAGGAGTCGTTATCCGGATTTCTGCCGGGGATGCGGTGCTTCTACCCGCAGGCGCGGGGCACAGGAACTTACGGCAATCAGGAGATTTCTGCATCGTGGGCGCCTATCCGCCGCGACAATCACCTGATATACAGCGCGGGGATAGGAGCGCTTACCCGGAGCTTCTTTCCCTCTCGAGAGCCATGCCGCGTCCTGAGACAGATCCGGTGAGTGATAGAAGCGGCATTGTGGCCCTGTGGAAACATACTGCATAGCGTTCAGCCATCGCCACTTCTGTGGAACTGGATGTTTGTTCCTGCCCAATACCTGAGGACTCAAACGGGGGTGCTTTGCCCTTTTTTGGCTTGCCGGGTTTCGACACCCCGCTCCACAGCTCTGCGCGTCAGCCAGAGAAAGAGGGGGGAGAGGGTGGCCAAGGCCACTGTCAGCCAGATAAGAGGGCCTGTGAGAGGCACCAGGAAGAAGAAACTGCTGAAGAACAGCGCTGCGAACAGCATCCCCGCTGCCACGGCCAGAATGAGAGCGCCGCGCATCAGC
>JAAYDR010000112.1 GCA_012729115.1 Clostridiales bacterium
GACATGGAGATCACCCTCATCACCCCCATCGCCATCGAGCAGGGCCTCCGCTTCGCCATCCGTGAAGGCGGTCGCACCGTGGGTTCCGGCGTTGTAGCCAGCGTTCTGGAAGATCCCAAGAAGTAAGAAAGCCTGCAGCCGGCATCTCTGCCATCCAGGCTTGATGTGAGCGAAGATTCCAATCTGAATCATCCGCGTTTGCGGAAAGACGGCATACCCGTCATAGGAGGTGGAGAACGTGGCAAGCGTTGCCCGTAACAAGATCTGCCTGGCTTGCACCGAATGCAAGCAGCGCAATTACAATTCCATGAAGAACAAGAAGAACACCCCGGATCGCGTGGAACTCAGCAAATACTGCCGCTTCTGCAAGAAGCACACGCCTCACCGCGAAACCAAGTAATCAAGCGGGTACCCCCGTTTGAAAGGAAGTGTGAAAACCATGACGGAAAAGAAAGCGGTGGCCAAGCAAAAGAAGCCCAACTTCTTTGCGCGCTTTGGACGCGGCTTTGTCCGCTTCTTTGAACGCATCATCAATGCGTTCAAAAACATGTGGCGGGAACTCAAAAAGGTCACATGGCCCACCCGTGAGAAGCTTTTCAACTATACGGTGATCGTGATGCTGTTCATGCTCTTCATGATGGTCGTCGTGGGCTTGCTGGACACCGGGGCCACCAGCCTGGTCAGGTTTCTCATTAGCGCTGGAGCCGGCGCGTAAGGAGAGGACATGGCTGAGAAGAAGAAGGAACCCTGTTGGTATGTGGTCCATACCTACTCGGGTTACGAAAACAAAGTTAAGGATAACCTGGAAAAAGCCGTGGAGAACAATGGCATGCAGAACTTGATTCTGGACGTCCGGGTCCCGGTGGAAGACGTGGTGGAAATCAAGAACAATAAGCGTGTCAAAACGCGCCGCAAGGTCTATCCCGGCTATGTGCTGGTGCACATGATCGAGACTAGCGAAAGCTGGTATCTGGTGCGCAATACCCGCGGCGTTACGGGCTTTGTGGGCCCGGACAGCAAGCCGGTGGCCCTCACCCCCGAAGAGGTGGAGATGATGCTCTCCACGCAGATTAACAGCGTGGAATTCGGCATCGCCATTGGCGAGGAAGTACGCATCCTCTCCGGTCCGCTGGAGAACTTCACAGGCTATGTGGAGGACGTGGACACCGTACGCCAGAAGCTCACCGTGAAGGTGAAGATGTTCCTGGGCCGTGAAATGCCCGTAGAAGTGGATCTGGCCGATGTGGTGAAGATCTAGGCACATCAGGCGGCCCATGAACCCAACAGTTTCTATCGCCGCTTTGCGGCGTGGAAGCGCGCTTGCGCGCAAGCGAGGGCTCCCGTCCACGGACGCAGCCCCCGGCACCTCTGCCCTTTCGGCTCTCCTTGGAGCCGAAAGGCCCAGGGAGTGGGAGGAACGGAAAGGTTCCGCATTACCACAGTATAGGAGGTACCAACCCCATGGCAAAAAAAGTGGCATCCATGATCAAGTTGCAGGTTCCCGCCGCAAAAGCGACCCCCGCGCCGCCCATTGGACCGGCCCTGGGCCAGCACGGTGTGAACATCCCCGGTTTCTGTAAGGAATTCAATGAGCGCACCGCCAAAAGCGCCGGGCTCATCATTCCGGTTGTCATCACGGTCTACACGGACCGCACGTTTACCTTTATCACCAAAACTCCTCCCGTTCCCGTGCTGATCAAAAAGGCGCTGAACATGGAGTCCGCCAGCGCACGGCCCAACCGGGACAAGGTAGGCAAGCTCACCAAAGAACAGGTGCGGGAAATCGCCGAGACCAAGCGTCCCGACGTGAACGCCACGGACCTGGAGTCGATCATGAGCATGGTGAAAGGCACCGCCCGCTCCATGGGCATCACGGTGGAGGAATAAAGAAAACGTGTGTGGGAGGCCTTTGGCCGTTTGACCACAGGGAGGATGTAACATGAAACACGGAAAAAAATATATCGACAGCGCCAAGCTCATCGATAACCTGAAGGCCTATGATCCCGAAGAGGCCATTGATCTGGTATGCAAGACCAGCAAGGCCAAGTTTGACGAAACCATTGAGATTTCCGTACGCCTTGGCGTAGACCCCCGCCATGCGGACCAACAGGTTCGCGGCGCAGTGGTGCTGCCCCATGGCACGGGCCGTGTAGTCCGCGTACTGGTCATCACCAAGGGTGACAAGGCTAAGGAAGCTGAGGCCGCCGGAGCAGACATGGTGGGCGGCGAGGAAATGATCCAGAAGATCCAGACCGAAAACTGGTTTGGCTTTGACGTCATGGTGGCCACACCGGACATGATGGGCGTCATTGGCCGCATTGGCCGCATCCTGGGACCCAAGGGCCTTATGCCCAACCCCAAGAGCGGTACCGTCACCATGGACATCGCCAAGGCCGTGAATGACATCAAGGCCGGTAAGGTGGAGTACCGCGTTGACAAAACCGCCATCGTCCACTGCCCCATTGGCAAGGCTTCCTTTGGCCCTCAAAAGCTGCAGGAGAACCTGACAGCGTTGATGGACGCCATCAACAAGGCAAAGCCTGCCGCCGCCAAAGGTATCTATGTGCGGTCCCTGTATCTCAGTTCCACCATGGGTCCTGGGGTAAAGGTGAACCCGCTGAAGTTCTAAGCGATGGCAAAAGCCCTTGCTGTAAAGCGCTCCGAGCAATGCTCGGAGCGCTTTGCTGTCCCTATCAGACAAGAGCCAAGTTAATCTGGCTGGATATCGAACCGGTATGGCCTAAAGAAGAAAGGAGCGAATTCTTGGCGGAAATCAGCCCTTGACCGCTCCGGCAGCAACTCCCTTTGTGATCTGGTTCCTGAAAATAAAGTAGAAGATCAGGATGGGAATCAATGCAACGGTCAGAGAAGTAAACAGCTTGCCGTAATCTGAACCCAATGCACCTGAGTAACGTCCGACCGCCGCGGGAATGGCTTTGTATTTCTCGGTAGCCGTCATAAGGTTCATCAGAACAAACTCATTCCAGGTCCCTGTAAACGTGATGATTGCAAGCGTTCCTGATACAGGAGCGCACATGGGAAAGACGATCCTGGTGAATATTTTCATAAAGCTAGCCCCGTCAATCCTCGCCGACTCCAACAACTCGTCATGGATGCTCTTGATGAAATCCGTGCACAAATATACTCCCATGGGAAGTCCCAGGGCCACATAGGGGATCAATACAGCCAGGCGTGTATTGTAAATCCCGGCAGCGTTTACCATCAGAAAGAGAGGAATTAAGATGGATTGAAGGGTCAGAAGAATACCGACAATAAACAAGCCGTGCAGAAATTTCGTGATTTTATAGGAAATCTTGGCAAAGGCATATCCGGCCATATTGGACAAGATTACCACCGCCACCACTGTTACTGCGGCATAAATCACGCTGTTTACAAAAAAGGTGAAGAAATTACCCTGAATCCAAACAAAAGGATAGTTGCCGACATACCAGCTAGCGGGGAGTGACAACTTGTTGGTTGTCAGATACACCGTATTGGTTTTAAAGGACTGGATCACCAGCCAGAATATGGGATAAACCGTCAGAACGGTAAATGCGATCATGATGATATAAACAATGATTTTAGTAGGCAGCGAAATATTCCGGTTGTCCATACGCTATTCCTCCTTACTGCCAAACGTTTTACCCAAGCGCCGGGTAATCACGATCAGCACAATGCTAATGAGTACCATTACTGTTGAAATCGCGTTGGCCAAAGGATAATTCGGAGCGCCCTGGAACGCCGATTGGTACATATATAGGGAAAGCACACGCGTCTGGCCGGCCGGGCCGCCGCTGGTCATGGCATAAATCAGGTCAAAGGTCTTTAAAGACCCGGAGATGGCCAGTATCGCGGTGGTCACAATCACACCGGAAAGTGCGGGCAGACTGATATGCCAAAGAATCCTGCCTTCTTTTGCGCCGTCAATTCTGGCGGCTTCAATGATCGCGGGGTCAATGCGCTGCAAATTGGCTAAAAAGATAATCATGTAAAAGCCGGTAAACATCCATAGGATGACAACCAGTACAGGGACCATGGGGGTGGTATTGAGCGTAAATACCGCATCAGGGTTGATCAAGCGGCGTACTTCCATCAAAACGGAGTTGCGGCCGTAGATGATCGCGTTGAAAAGCACGCCAATAATGATTGGCGAGATCACATTGGGCAAATAGATCATTGTCTGGAAAAAGCTGTTTCCTTTGCTGATCAGCTTTCGGGACAGGATATAGGCCAGGATAAATCCCAGTGGAATCTGGCCAAAAACCGATACGGCGACGATAAGCAGGTTGTTTCCCAGAGCCGTATAGAAGTTGCCAGTGGGCTCGGTAAACATCCAAACATAGCTCTTCAGGCCCACAAATTGAATCTCAGGATTCCCGAAAATTGCACCGCCATTATAATTGGTCAGGCTTAGCAAAATCGAGAAGATGGTGGGAAAGGCCACAACGGACAAATAGATGATTACGGCCGGCAAAACCAAAACCGCGTACGATAGCCTTTTCTCTCTTTGAATTGTCATATGTAGCCTTTCCCCCCACCGGTTTCTACTTTACATTACACCCTATGGTTGTTACTTGGATGCTTTCCAAGCCTCAAACGCATCCTGGGTATTCTGAGCGACCTGCTCGGGAGTCTGGGTGCCCATGCCGATGGCCTGCAGACCGTCGTTGAGCGGGGTGTACACGGGGCCTTCGAAAGCGCCGTCGATTACCACAGTGCTCTTGTCATACTCAGCGCCCAGATTTGCAATCGCAACCTGCAGAGGCTCCAGGGTCAGAGCGGAGTAGTCGATGTCCACGCGGGAGGGGGTGGGCAGACCGCCGGTGGTGAGGCGATAAGTCAGCACTTCGCGCCCGGAGAGCCACTTCACCAGTTCCCATGCAGCTTCCAGCTTGGGGGAACCGTCTTCCAGCGCCGCACTGATTCCATAGCCGGTACCCAGCACAGCGGAGTTGGACTTATTGATCTTGACGCCATCCACATCAATGTCGGGGAATACGGTGATCTTGAAGTTGGCTTGACGCTCAGGGGTAATCAGAGCCTGGCCGGTGGTGACGTCGGTGATGAAGGCACCCGCGCGCCAGTCGCCATCGATGTAATAGGCGGCGGTGTTGGTGGCGAACAGGCCGGGGCCTTCGCCATAGCCAGTGGCCAGGGTAGCGGGATCGATCACTTTGTCTTCATAGATCTTCTTGACAAAGTTCAAAGCGGCAACGAAGTCAGGATCGGTGAACTTGGCTTCGCCATTGAGGATCTTCTGCTCCCAGCCTTCGCCGCAGAAACGGCCGGCAATCAGGGAGAACAGGCAGGACTGCATGACCCAGGTGTCCTGGTTGGGCATCAGGACGCATTCATAGCCCTTGGCTTTCAGGACGGGAACCTGAGCAACCAGCTCTGAATAGGATTTGGCGGGTTCCAAGCCGCAATCCTTCAGCACTTCCATATTTACATAGAAAGCGTTGGTGGCGGTAACGCCGTTGGGGATCATCGCCAGATAGCCGCCGGCCTGCTGGGCGCCGTCCATCGTCAGGGGCAGATAGTACTGGGCCAGTCCATCCCGCTCCACCAGGGGCGCCAGGTCCTTGAGAAGTTTCTTGGTATGCAATGTAGTGGACCTTCCGGAGGGCCACACATAGAGTACGTCCGGCAGAGTGCCTGCCGCGGCAAAGGCTTCGGTTGCCTGGTGGAAGGGCTCGTTGAACTCGTCCTGCAGAACGATCTTGATGTTGGGATGCGCGGCTTGGAATGCTTCCCATACCACCGAAGTCTCCTGCAGGGCATTGGGGGATGTCATGTCGCGATAGTTCAGCACGCGAAGTTCGACGACTTCGTCCGCGCTGCTGACCGCCATACCGGCAACCAGCAAGAACATCGCCATGACAAGGGCCGACAGACGTTTGAGCATCATGGGTTTTTCCTCCATCTCATTATTTTTGGCTATCCAGCCAAACTTACCCTAATCATAAAGGATCGTGTGTCTGTTTGTCCTCGTTTCTTGTTGTTTTTTTTTGTACCCGCTTGCGGATTTGCCTAAGCAGGGAGAGCCCATGAGCAGGACTTGTCAGCCCCTTTCTTTGATGCTATCATTACACCATAATCCGACAAATTCCAATACCCTCTATACGACAGAAGCTTCCACAGAAAGGATATTAAAGCGATGATCGTCCGCAAAATCAAGGCCTCCGAGCTCCAGCGGGTTCAGGAGCTTGCTTCCCTGGCTTTCGAATTTCCCCTGACGGAGGACAAGGCCTCCCAGCAACTTCTGGAGGAAATGACCCAAAACCCCCAAAGCCGCCACGAGGCCCATTGGCAGTCCCAATGGGCGGCCTTTGAGGACGACGACCAGACCATGATGAGCAGCTTCGCGGCCATCCCCTACCCCATTCATTTTGATGGACATACCTGCGGCATGGTCGGTATCGGCGGTGTCTCCACCTTCCCGCCCTACCGCCGCCGGGGAGGGATACGGGCATGCTTTGAGGCTGCGCTGCCGGAGATGTATGAAAGCGGGGCCGTGTTTTCCTATTTGTATCCCTTCTCCACCGCCTACTACCGAAAATTCGGCTATGAGATGTGCTGTGATTACAAGCGTTGGAAACTGCTGATTGGGATGGTTCCCTCCACACCTCTCAGAGGGACTGCCCTCCTGGTGGAAGAAGGCAACCGGATGCTGGAGGAGATTCAGGCCGTGTACCGGGTCTGGCAGGAAAGCTACAATATGATGGTAGTAGGTGGAGATTTTGAGTTCAATTGGGTGAAAAAGGCCAATCCCTTCAAGGATCAGCTGTATACCTATGTATACAAAGCCGCCGATGGCCAGCCCAAGGCCTACGCCTCCTTCCAGAAAGCGGACGATCCCGATGGCCGCAATCTGCTGTGCCAGCGCTTTCTGTTCACCGACCCGGAGGGCTTCCATGGTCTGATGAACCTCTTTGTCAGCCTGGCGGCGGATCACCGCTACGTTACCTTCGATCTCCCCTCCAGCCTGGATATCACGCCCCTGCTGCCGGAATGGTCCATGGGGGCCGGACACAGTGAAATTATCCCCCGGGGCATGGTGCGGGTGGTGAACGTGAAGGAAGCCCTGCACCTGGCGCGGACCCATGGGGAAGGCAACCTGGTACTGGAGATCCACGACGGGTTTATTCCCCAAAACAATGGACGGTTTGCTGTCTCCTTTGGCGCCGGGTCCGTACGGGAAGTTTCACAAACGGACGCGGCCCCGGACGCTACCCTGCCCATCCAGGAGTTCTCCCGGCTGATTGCAGGTGTATATGATATCTCCGCGCTTCCGTTCCTTACGGATGTTATGGTACACAGCTCCGCGGAAAAGCTGTCCGGGCTGTTTTTCCAAAAACCGCTGTGCATTACGGAATATTTCTAAAATGAACCTGTAAAGCGGTACGGCCCTTGACAAACCTCTGTCTGTCAAGGGCCGTACTTGTTCTATTTATTCAACTTTCTCTCTTTAAACAGCGTTGCCTTCACAGCGCCCCTGGGGTCCTTCACAAGCAAAATCACCAACCAGACCACCAGTCCCAGGGCCACCACGGAAACTCCCAAAAACCAATCGTTGAGCATTTCCGCCGGTGCGGGGGTAAAATACGCCGCTCCCTGCTTCATATAGGCAAAAACCGCATCCACCAGCCACATCAGGGATGCGCCCCAGAATATCCAGCAGAGGACGCTCACCTTCATCTCATCCTGGGGTGCCATCCTGTACCACAGGACCGTGCAAAAGATCGCTGCGAAAACGACGGTCAGCAGCGTCATCGTTCACCCTCCTTTACTTATGGATGGCCTGGCCTTTCAGGGTCCTTCTCTCCACCACACTCACCATAACAAGCATCACGGCCCATACCGCCGTCACCAGAGCGGACATCGCAATGCCGGAGGTTGCCATTTCATGGAGCATGGCGGCCGTATCGGCAGGATTGCCCACTGCCGTCAGAAATGGAAACCAAGGCACAATCTCTCCGTGCCAAACATGTTCAAACGCCAACAAGGCAGAGCCGCCCCAAAGAAGGTTGGAGAGCCACCGGAGCTTTCTGGAAAAGGGGATTTCCGTGATGCCGGACACGGTATCTCCATCCTTTCCCTGGAAGGCTTCCATCTTGCGTTCTTTTTCTTCTCTGGAAGCCACTGCCTTGGCCAAAATCGTGGTGATAATCGCTTCGGTGCCAGGGATAATCATACAGGCCATGTAATCGTCTCTCCTTCATTCGTCAAATGCAACGCGTGTCGGCCCAGGGGGACAACAGCTCTCCCCCGCTAATCCAGGGATAAGGCCAGATACCCCGGCCCTGCCAAAGGCGGTCTTTCCTCAAACCACCGGATCATCCCATAAGGCTTGGCTTGCGCCTCTGCTGCCAACCGGACACGATACCGGTCCGCACCTATGAAGCGGTGCAGTAAGGCCAACGCCAGTTCTACCTCCATTCCCACCAGGGCCAGCTCCCGCACCAGTACCCCCTCGTCGGTCCGGGACCAGCAGGCAACGCCCTCTCCCCCCTTGATGGCCAGACGGGCTGCTCCGCCATCTCCCAGGGCCGCCAATGCGTATTTCACGGCCGACTCATCCCACCGTGCATAGAGGCTGTTCCTCTCAAAGGCGTGGTCGCGAATGCGTACATATTCCTTGGCAGAACAAGGTTCAATCAAGCCTTCAGCCGGACAAACCGCCAGTTGTGTCCCCTCCACATCCATCACGTTCAGCGCAAAAGCAGTCCGAAAGCCCCGCTTTTCATAATACCCAAACAGGCTTTCCGAGGCCGGAACCAGCAAATGAGCAGCCTCACCCCGCTCCTTGCTCATCTCCCCTGCCCACTCCAGCAAGAACGTGGCAATTCCACGGCCCCGACGGGCCTCACTGGTGGCGACGGCATAAATATATCGGGCCGAAAGGGCCTCTCCCCCCTGGACAAGGGTGACCGGCAGCATCGACAGCATCCCGTCGATCCGGTTTCCTTCGGCCCATACCAGCATGTCCTCGTCGCGATGGCGCAAAGCAAAATATGCCTCAACAGCCTGGGGTTCGTCACCAAACACCTGGGTCCACATTTCTTTCAGTTGAACGTGGTCCTGGACCTGCGCCTGGCGGATCATGGATGAAGACCGCCTTCCTTCAGGGTTGCTGAATACTTGTCCACCAGATGATGGGGATCGTAGGACAGCTTCGCCTTCCGCAAACCGGCCACCCCAGCATCGTCCTCCCGGTTCACATAGGTATAGTCCATACAGTGGTGTAGTACAAACTGCTGGTTGATCATGGGGTAGGCTCCCTGAATGTCGGCAAAGGCCTTTTCAAAGTGCACCAGGAAAGTGTCCTCATCCAGAGGGTCTCCAATGGAAAAAGCAATGACCTCGCCCTTTACACGAATCAGACCCCCGGACAACCCCAGCGCATCAAAGTGGCGTAGTGCCTGGTCTACAGCGCAATATTCGTTGTTCAGATCGGACATCTGGCGGAGCCTGGCTTCCTCACACCAGGCTATGTTCATCTGCCGGGCTTCCTCCCGATTGGCTGAGGTAAGCGGCTCATAACGCCAGTCCGGACAATTCTCGAGAAAGCGATTGATGTGGTTGCGCTTGGCCGCAAGTTTCTTGCCCTTGAGGGTAGCCAGACGCTCCCTTTCATATACATAATCTGCCCCGTCCCGGTTCTCCTCAAATTCGAAACGGTCCGGGTAAGCGCTCTCTAGCCATGCTTTATCCTGGGCCAGCAGGGCATGAAACCGGAGGGGAACACCCACACGGCCTGCATCCCGGGCCATCTGCTCAATCACCGGCTCTATGGGCCCTCGACCTGCCGGGAACATGAAGGTTGGGTCCTCCGGATTGGCCAACAGCAGCAGCCTGTTCCCCATGCGGGCCACCCGCAACCTGTACACATGCCGCCATACGAAGCTGTTGGTAAAACTATACTCCAGGGACGGCCGCGGTCCCATGGCAAACAGCTCATCCATCCACCCTTTGTCCGACAAGTCAATTCTCTTGTATTGCACCTGCCCCTGTGTGCCCTCCAGGCTTCCCGGCGACAGCTGCTCGTCTGCCCATTTTATTTCCCTACAGTCCAATGTCAATCGATTCAAACTTCCTTTCATCGCCTGGTTGGCGCTTTCATTTGTTTCCCCATTTTTTCTTCATCTGAAACCATTTCACAGCCACTGGATTTCATAAAAACGCCCAAGCGGTGAATCACCGCTTGAGGCATGTTCTCGACCCTCATCCTGACCCATTACTTCCCATCCTTGATCAGCCTGCGGATATCGTCCAGGAGACTGGCGAGGCTGGGGGACTGCTTGATGGAGTCCTCCACCTTGTCAATGGAGGACATCACGGTGGTATAATGACGTCCTCCAAAGGCATCTCCAATCTTGGTGAGGCTAAGGCCCATCATCTCCCGAGTCAGATACATGGCAATCTGCCGGGGCACGGTAACCTCATGATTGCGGCGGGGACTCTTTAAGTCGTCCACAGTAATGCCGTAGTAGGAGGACACGGCATCCTGGATGCTGTCACAGGTAACGCGCCGGGTTTCAGAGTGGCTGAAAAGCTCCCGCAGTGCCTCCCGGGCCAACTGCATGTCAATGGGGCGGCGGGTCAGGGAACTATAGGCGGTAAGTCGTGTGAGGGAACCCTCCAGCTCGCGGACATTGGTATCAATCTTTTCCGCGATCAGCGCCAGGATCTCCTCGGAGATGATAAGCTTTTCAAACTCTGCCTTCTTGCGCAGGATGGCCATCCGAGTCTCAAAATCCGGTCGCTGAATATCTGCCAGCAGGCCTCCCTCAAAGCGGCTGCACAGCCGCTCTTCCAGCTTTGCGATCTCCTTGGGCGGCTTGTCGCTGGTCATCACGATCTGCTTCCCGGCCTCCCGCAAATGATTGAAGGTGTGGAAAAACTCCTCCTCTGTGCCATGCTTGCCTGCAATAAACTGGATATCATCCACCATCAGCAGATCCACGCCCCGAAAGCGATCGCGGAACTCCTGATTGGCATTGTTCTGCATGGCACGGATCAACTGGTTGGTAAAATCCTCGCTGGTGATATAGAGTACCTTCATGTCCGGATAGAGTTCGTGCACATAATGACCGATGGCATGCATCAGATGGGTCTTGCCAAGGCCCACCCCGCCATAGATGAATAGCGGGTTATAGGCCTTGGCAGGAACCTCTGCCACAGCCAGGGACACAGCATGGGCGAAACGGTTGCTGGTACCCACCACAAAGGTATCAAACGTGTACTTGATGTTGAGCATCGCCAGGGTATTGCCGGATTGCCGAGCCTCCAACTCCTGAGCCCGGGTGCGCAAATCACCAGGATTCAGCACTTCCACAGTAAGAGCCTTGCCTGCTGCGGTAGCCACAGCTGTTTCAATCTGAGGCAGATACCGCTTCACACCGGTCTCATACATCAGGGAGTTGACAGACTCGATCACAAGGTTGTTTCCAATGACCGCATAGGGCTTCAAAGCGGAAACAACCCATGTTTCATAGCTCACCTGGTTCATTTCGTCTTTCAGGATTCTGCATGCGCTCTTCCATAGTTCTTCTGCGTTCATCAAGCTGCCAACCTTTCCGGAACGTGTATAATATGCATTCTCATTGATATGCGCTATCACACACCCAACCTGGGGTCAGCAGCCTGGGGATGTGGAAAACGGATATATGGAAAACTTCATCCCAATAAATAGATGACTCACTAATCATAGCAGATGGTGGATATTTTGACAAGGGTTTCCCATACTCTCCCTGATGCATAGGTCGGTACATGTCGAAAACTTGTTCCTTCTATCCCTAGTAGAGGCCCCACTAGTAAACACTACCGATGGAGCTTAACAGGAAAAAACTGTATATGTATACATATGTGAGAGCATAATATGCGTCACAGACGCCTTCCGCTTCGGCAACTTTTTTTCTTGCAGGAAAACAAGGGAAACGACAATGTTCGTAGAAATGTATTCACACAAGAGGGTGGAGAGGTCTGTTAGGGAGTAGGCTTTTCTCACCGGCAGTCAAGGAGGAAACTGCCTTGGCAGTACCCATTCATTTGGCGGACGTGGAGCGCGTGCTACGCCCTTGGCTTGGCACCACATTCTTATCCTCCAATTCACTGTCCCAGGATATTTGCGCAAAACTTGCGGAATATGCTCCCTACCGCCAAACCCTGGAGGACCTCCACAAAGAACTGGAGCCCTTCATCTTCATACGCATCAACCGCCTGACCGGTAGCACCATGCGCGTCATGCTGGATAACTACCGTACCGTTCGCTTAAGCCTCCAGGACCTGGAGTACCTCACAGACGACGTCATGGGTGTGCTGTTTGATAAACTTACCCCATTTTCCATGAACTTTATCAAGCTCAACGACTACTCCCTCCATGTGGAAAGCCTCGCCGCCATGCGCGTGCTCTATCAAAAATACGCTTCCTTCTTCACCCAGGAAGAGTTTCGCTTTCTGATACACATGATACGCCGCATACATGCCCCTGCCCGATACCAAAGCTGGCTGAAGCCGGATGACGGGTGAGAACAAAGGTACACTGAAAACGAAGAGATCCGTCCATTCAGCGGCTTTCCGGCTCTTCCTTCCCGCCAAGCCACCCCATGATTTCTCCGGCAGCCTCCCCGGCTATCCTTGGGTTTGCCAGTAATCTTTGATATGTCTTTGCGGAAAAAAGATCCGGCAATAGCATGGACAGAGTGATCATCCCCTTCTCATGGGGAAGCAATGCCGTAACGGTATGTTCATGACGGCTATGGCTGATAAGCTCCGGGGCCGGAATTTCGGCCTGATGCACCCCAGCCTGCAATTCCGCCGGCACCGCCTCTCCCTGCTTAGCTCCCTTCTTCTCCTCGAACCCATAAAAATACGATAAAATAGCGGAAGCCTGGCTCTCGAACCTTTTCATCGCCTGCGCCGCAACATCCCTATGTTCTGTGAACAGCCGGAGAGTCAGGAGGGGCAGTTCCCCCTCCTGGAGGCTGAGCAACACTCTGTAATCCCCCGCCTGGGCCATCTCATAAACAGTGCGAACCTGGGCTTTCCGCCGGAGTTGGGCCCGGTAGGCAGCAGCGGCAGTCCGAATACGGTCGCGATCGCTGACCATCACCCGCTGCCCAAACAATCGCAGGGCCTTACGTCCCTTTTCTGTGATGAAAACTTGCTGGGACAGGGCCTGCGTCCCCTCCTCCACATCACCCTCGGCAAGAAGCTCATGAAGCAAAAGCTGCATGGGAAGGTATTCCATCATCTCCAGGGAGGCCACGAAAGGCCAGAGCTGGGCAGGAGTAACCATCCCCAAGGCGTCCACGCAGCATAAAAGCCGCAGCTTATTTTCCGCGTCGGAGATCTTTCGTTTGGGCAAAGTAAGCGGCATGGGCACCTCCTGGAACGCATTGGGTCAAAGAAGGAGCAAAGCGGTCGCTTTGCCCCAAAAACGCGAAACCCAGCGTCAAAAAACAGAAGAAGGGTTTCACAGAATATATGCCTTTGTCTCTTATACCATGAAAGGCTTCACGTCGGTCAAAAGATCATCACAAGTGTCGCAATAAATCTCCATGGTGATTGGCTTGCTTAAATCCAGGCTGAAGATGCCCAGGATGGACTTGGCGTCCACTACGTGGCGACCTGCACGCAGGTCCACATCATAGGGGTAGCGATTCACGATGTTTACAAAGGCCTTAACGTTCTCAGCCAAGCTGAGCTTGATGCCGACAGACTTCATTATGAATTTCCTCCTTTTGTTTCTTTCGTCATATTATACCATACCACCCCCTAACATGCAAGACCTCACCCGATTCGTGCGCCCCGGACGAGAAAGCCTCGCGCGTTCGCAAGGCTCCTGAATCAGTCCATCCCCATCAGGTTTATAGGATGGCGGAATGCAAGGGAACCCTGGGATTATTTAACAGCCCTTGCCTTTTGGCCTGTATACAACCGAAGCAGATTCAGCCTTTTGCGCCTGTTCATTTCCGCCGCTGTGGCCGAAAGCAGCTTGCGCTCGCAGGGGAAGCATAGCAGACAGCCCATCACATTCAGTCCCGTGGAATACTCCTGCCCGCAAAGCAAGCATTGTTGTTGCTTCATCTGTCAAACTCCTTTCCGAAACTGGGAATCCCTCCCATGGCCCAGCGTTCCCCGGATAAATGGAGTTTATGCAGGATCTTGCCATGTGTTCCAAACGACCTGATGCCTCTTTGTCAAAGAGTCTGATGATCCGCTACCATGCCCCCATGAAACAGGCATTCGTAGACCATTTCCCCATCACGGAAGATCTCTTCCCGCCCATGGAACCATTGGAAATCCCCGGTGGTCCACTGATGGTATACATCGGATCCATTTACATACAGAGCGGGGCCGCGAAAGGGGTAGGCCTGGCAACGCTGCAAAAGCGCTTCCTTGAGGAAGTACCCGGAGAACCCTTCCCCCAGAGTCCGCCCGCAATAGTTCATGGCCCAGCAGGGCTTTCCGTCCCGCCACACGGCCTCCTCTCCGGCAAAGCGCTGGGAACCCACATAGGTGTCCAAGTAGAACCAAGGCTCTTCCCTATAACGCAGGTCGTGAGAACATGGACGGGAAGGCTCTGCCTCCTTCCCTTTTCCCGCATAAGTCTCCCTTGAGGCCCGAAGCAAGAAGTCTACCAACTCCCGCTGATCCGGCGAAAAAGGCAAAGTCTTGTGGACCTGGCAGGGCTCAGTCTCCGCAAACAAGCTATCCAGGCTGCATCGCAACAGCCTGGACAAAGCCAGGGCATTGTCCAGATCCGGGATTCCCTGGCCGCTCTCCCATTTGGCAACAGCTTGCCGGGTTATGCCCAGCACCTCCGCCAAGGCTTCCTGGGAAAGCCCCTGGTGTTTTCTGTGATATTTTAGTCTCTCCGCAAATCGCATCGTATCACCTCTGGGATAGCATATCATGCAGGGGGCAATGATACCATCTACCAAAAATGACAATTGACGCAACCCTGCGTTGCATGCCACCTGCGCGGGGCAACGCCCCTGCGTCCGCGGTCCTACACCCCCGGTCTTACCGGATGCCGTATCACCGTTTTCAATTTTTCAGGCGCAGTCTTCCTGGGATCCCCCAAATAGATCTCATGATGCCCCCGGCTGGGAGAGAAATCCATGACATACCCCTGCTGATAAACAAAAGCGTCCATGCGCTGGATGGTAGCGGGTTCATCGTCATATGGCCCGATATGCATGATCTGAACACATAACCCCTCGGCATACTCCTCCAGGCGCACCAGACCGGTGTCTACCTCCGGCTTTTTCTTGGCGGCGATGAATTTGCTCTGCTCCAGAACCTCCGGGTTTACAAAGTCCGGCTGACGGATCATGGAGGTCCAGGTGAACTTCGACTTGTCATAGCCGCCAGCGGTCCAATCAACATTTTCTTCCAGGCTCCACCACAGGCCTTCCAGAGGCGGCACCACAAAGTCAAAATAGCCCGGGGACAACTGGCTGCCCATTTTACTCATCTTGATGGTGTAGGACAGCGCGTACAGCGCGTCGACAGCGGCGTGATAGGCTTGAGACGTGTTGGGGTCCCCATGCCCGTCCACCATGAGAAAGCGCATGGTCGGCACTTCCACCAACCCTGGGGTTGTCGGTGGCATGTAAAGTTCCTTGTTCTGCTTCTTGAAATCGACAGCCCCGGCCATCCCTCTCATCCTCTCCCTGCATTCCTAATGACAGCGGCTCCACAGCCCGGAAGGGCGATGGAGCCGCGCATTCTCTTACTGCATGTTGTTTAGCAGATACGAGATAAATTGGACAGATTCCGTCTCGTTTTTACTGCTGCTGAGTACGGCCAGCACCGTGTTCTTAGGCCAGATGCCGCAGGATTCCAACTTAATGAGGCTGTCCGCCGGGATACCGCAAAGCACGCTCTGTCCGCTGTCTTCATTGCGCACCCGCCCGAGGGTGAGGTCGATGTCCTCCACAGGCAGAACTCCGCTATCCACATAAGGCTGCAAATCCACAAAGGTACCCCCGGCCGCGAGACGCTTAAACCGCTCCCTGTTAAGCAGGTACACATCTCCCTGACCCGCACCCACCCATACGAAAAGCTGCATGTCCCCATAGGTTTCATCGACGGTCAGAGGCGCAAAGGACATCTCCTCCATCTGCGGCATCAATTCCTGGCGGATGTTTTCCAATAGCACATCCATGGCCGCATCAGTGCCCTGGGCAGAAAATGAACCGTCCGCATAGAACTCCATCTTTTTCTCATCGGGAACACGATAACGGGTGGTGGTAAAGAGCATGTTCCAACCGAAGATGGCGAGGATCGCCAGAAGAATGTACTTCCAAAAAGAATAGTGAAAATGGTTTTTGATGGCCCTCTTGGTAATGGGCATGTTCAGCGTCATGGCTTGTCCCTCGAATCGAAAAAATTGGCAAGCCCTCTGCGGGGCTTGCCTCAAACCCCTTACTCCCGGGGCTTCATCGTGGGAAACAACAGTACATCCCGGATGGAGGTGTTGTCCGTGAGCAGCATCACCATGCGGTCGATGCCAAAGCCCAGGCCGCCCGTGGGCGGCATGCCATGCTCCAGAGCATTGAGGAAATCCTCATCCACCCTGGCGGTGGTAATCCCCTGGCTGTGGCGAAGCCTGACCTGCTCCTCAAAGCGGCGGCGCTGGTCGATGGGGTCGTTCAGTTCAGAAAAAGCGTTGCCCATCTCATGGCCACAGATGAAAAACTCAAAGCGCTCGGTGAGTTCCGGGTTGTCCGGCTTGCGCTTGGCCAGAGGCGAGATGTCCACAGGGTAATCAATGATGAAGGTTGGCTGGATCAGCTTAGATTCCACATACTCATCAAAGAGAGCAGCCAGACAATCGCCCCGCTTGGCGGTCTTATCCACGTGGATATCCAAGGCAGCCAGCACAGTCCGCGCATCTTCATCGGTTTTCCAATCCGTCCAGTCCACACCGCAGGCGTCCTTCACGGCCTGGGCCATGGGGATGCGCTTCCAAGGCGCCGCAAGCTCAATCATTTGCCCCTCGCAGGGTACACGGGTGCTTCCGCAAACTTTCCGGGCTACGAAGGCATACAGTTCCTCCACCATGTCCATCACGTCATTGTAGTCGGCATAGGCCTGGTAGGTTTCCACGCTGGTGAACTCCGGGTTGTGGGTGGCATCCATGCCCTCGTTGCGGAACAGGCGACCCACCTCGTAGACCCGCTCAAAGCCGCCCACGATCAGGCGTTTTAAATAAAGCTCGGTTTCAATACGAAGGAACATATCGATGTCCAAAGCATTGTGATGGGTCTTGAAGGTTCGGGCAGCTGCTCCAATTTCCAGGGTGTGGAGAACCGGGGTGTCCACCTCCAGGAAACCCCGAGCGTCCAGGAACTCCCGCACTGCGGCAATGATGCGGCTGCGCTTTTGGAAGGTTTCCCGAACCTCCGGGTTGACGATCATATCCACATACCGCTGGCGGTAGCGCAGATCCGGGTCCTTGAGGCCGTGATACTTCTCCGGCAGCACCTTCAGGCACTTGGACAGCAGTGTGATCTCCTGCGCGTGGACGCTGATCTCGCCCTTTTGGGTGCGAAAGACCGTGCCGCGCACACCCAGCACATCGCCCAGGTCAAAGTCCTTGAAGGCGGCATAGGGCTCCTCCCCCAGATCATCCCGCTTCACATAAATCTGCAAGGGGCCTTGTCCATCCAGCAGATGAGCGAAGGAAGCCTTTCCCATGATCCGCCGGCTTACCATCCGGCCCGCCAGGGTGACGGCTTGTCCTTCCAAGGACTCAAAACCATCCAAAATCTCCCGGCTGCCATGGCTGACGGCATATCGGGTAATGGCATAGGGGTTCTGTCCGGCCTCACACAGTTTTTGAAGTTTCTCACGGCGGATACCCTCTTGCTCGCTCAACTGCTGGGCCGTTAGTTCCACACGGCCCTCCGCCTCGGGGGTTGGGTGTTGCTGGGTGGTCATGGGTCCGCCTCCTTTTGATCTGATACGCTTACCGGGAAATTTCCTCCACACGCAAGGTGAGGGTGGTTCCCGCGGGGATGTCTACAGAAACAGTCTGGCCCACCCGCTTGCCCATGAGGGCCGCGCCAATGGGGCTGTCCATGCTGATCTTCATGGCCTTGGGGTCGGTTTCATTGGCCCCTACGATGGTAAAGGTCTGGGACAGATTCATGGTGAGATTCGTCACCTTGACGGTGTTGCCCACACCGATGATCTCCGTGGTGACCTCGTTATCTTCCACCACGATGCAGTTGCGCAGGGTATTTTCCATTTCGATGATCTTGGCCTCAATGCGGCTTTGCTCGTTCTTGGCCTCATCATACTCGGCGTTTTCGCTTAAATCCCCGAAGCCACGGGCTACGGCGATCTGCTCCGCAATCTCGTTGCGGCGCACGCTGGTATAATACTCCAACTCCTTTTCCAGTTTCGCAAAACCCTCTCGGGTCAAAATAATCTTTTTTTCTTGGTCAGCCATCGTGGATATCCCCTTTCGCTCTTGGAAGAATTGCTTGCCTTTTGTATGGGAGTTTTGGTGAAGAATGAAGGATGCGAAGCCTATATAGCAGATATGCACCGTTTCCCCGTATAAACGGGTTTTGCGGTGCAAGCTGCAACTAGCGTGCCAATACCAGGCATAACCTGGTGCACAGTTTTACAAAGTTACCGATGTATTATAACCGCCAATCCCTCCCTTGTCAATCATCAGGATGGAAGCCCTCGAAAATATACATTTGATACTCCTTCCTGGCCCTATCCAGAGTCTCTTGGTCCCGGATGGTCCAGGCAGCCAGCAAAGCCCGTTTGATACGCTTGATCATCCACACGGACAGGGTATGGTCGCTCCCGCAAGAGTATGACACAAAATGCGGGCGGCCAATCCCGTTGACCAGCAAATATTTCATTGCAAAATGCTGCAAGAAGTTCGTATGGGTATCCCGCTTGCCCCCGTTGGCCAACTGCCCCCGAAGGATATGGGAGGCTTCCCGGCGAAAATACCGTACCGCCAGGGGATGGAAGGACTCCACGCAGAAAGGACCGCTGTAAGTGCGCAGAACTTGAAGGGTGAGTGCAGCATTCCGTTTCGCATCGCCATAGTGCTTGATCTCAACGATCAAGGGGGCTTGGCCATTCACCAGGGCTAGCACCTGATCAAACAGGGGAATGGAGCTTCCATCAGGCAAAGGATGGGTACCCAACTCCTCCCAGGTCATATCTCCAATCCGCAGGTCCACCCCACAGAGCCTTTTGAGGGATTCATCATGAAAGACCACCAGCTTTCCATCACGGGTGGGCTGGACATCCAGCTCAATGCCGTATCCAGCCTCCACAGCAAGGCGAAAAGCCTCCAGACTGTTCTCGATCACTCTGTGATTGCCGTCATGAAGCCCCCGGTGGGCGTAGAGCTTATATAGCAGCGGAGCGATCTCCGGCCTCCTGGGCTCTGTGGCGATGAGCCACAGATACAAGGTCATGAGGACGATCAAGCAAAGGGCAATACCCATTTCTATTCATCCCCCACATCAAATGCTTCCAATTTGCTCTGGGGAGGCTGGGGCTTGCTGTCCCCATGCTTCGTGAGGGAAATGGTGACAAAGGACAGCGCCACCATCACTGCCGCATAGGGAAACAGGGTCCAGTAGCCCACATGATCCAGCAGGAACCCGCTGAGGATGGGGGTTGCAATCTGAGCTGCCATGGAGAAGGTATAGTAATAACCCGTGAACTTGCCAACATCGCTGCTTTTGCTGATCTCCACCACCATGGGGTATGAGTTCACATTGATCATGGCCCATGCGACACCCACCAGTGCAAACATCACATAAATGCTGACAGAAATGCTGGCAAAAGCCACCCCTGATGCAAAGCAGGCCGCCAGCAGAAGGATGCCTCCCTGAATCACCCGCTTTCGGCCAAACCGGGTAGCCAAAAAGCCCACAGGCAGATAGCTGACCACCGCGCCGACAGTGGCTACCAGCAGGTATTGGGAGGAGGTGCCCAACTCCGCTCCCCACATTTCCCGGGCATATTTCGTGAAGGCGGAGGTGACGGCGTTATACCCCATGAACCACAGGAATACGGACGCCAGGATGAGCAAAAGGCTTTTGCGCATGTCTGGAGCCAGGGCGGCCCAACCCTTGGAGGATTGCGTCGATACGGCCTGGGTATCTTTGGCAGTGATGCTTTCAGCCTGGGTTTCCGTCTGGGCTGTTTCCTCAGCCAGCTTCTTTTCCCTGATGGTGAAAAACAGCACCGTCACACACAGCACCATCAGGCCTGCCACAGCCAGGAACAACAGTGTATAATCCGCAGGCGTTTCACCAACGCTCTTTTTTACCAGCACACCTGTGACCCCCAGGGTGAACACGCCACCCAGAGCTCCCATCAGGTTAATGACTGCGTTGCTCTTGCTGCGCAGAGGCTTTGGGGTGACATCCGGCATGAGGGCCACTGCCGGGGACCGGTAGGTGCCCATGGCGATCAAAAGCAATGCAAGGACCCCCATAAACAAGGGCAGGCTGCGGTTGTTGGCAGCCAGGGGCACCAGGTTCATCAGTATCACAGCGGCTGCAGTACCACCCAGAATATAGGGCATGCGCCTGCCAATGGAGGTATTGCTTTTATCGGAAAGCATACCAAAAAAGGGCAGTAAAAACAGGGCCAATACGTTATCCATGGCCATGATTGCTCCGGCCAGGGTGTCCGAAACCCCAAAAGTATATTTGAGAACCAGAGGAACCACATTATCATAAAGTTGCCAAAAGGCGCAAATGGAGAGGAAAGCAAGCCCCACCAAAACGGTACGTCTGTAATTGAGCTTCATTGGAATTGATCACTCCTACTATCGGGTTACCACCACAGGCCTGTCATTGGGCTCTCATCGGCGTGGTCTTTGCATCTCCCTATATGGAGATATCATAGCCTCATGCGGTTTTTTTGTCAATGCTCGGCAACGGGACCTTTTGCCTGCCACCCGCTCACCCTCTCCGCCCTACATGTGCTTTTTCGTGCACCTGACATACAGGAGGCAAATGGGTTTATATTGCAGGAAACATCAGACAAGATGTAGAATGGAGTGGTAATAGACTGATCGCCCTCGCCGGCAACAGGAGCGAGGAGAACGTACGATATGCGCCGGAAGCCGGTTTTGATTCGCATCTTGCAAAGCCGGTGAACAAAAACGACTTACAAAACGTACTTGAGGACATCTCTGAACAGAGGAGAATACCCATATGGTACAAAGGCGTATCGTCATCACGGATAACTGTACAGATTTTGTGGACTTGCTGGCAGATTTTTTGTCCAAACAGACCGATCTTGAAATTGTGGGTGTTGCCCATGACGGAGAGCAGACCTTGCAGGTACTTGAACAGACGAAGCCCGATGTGTTGTTGCTTGATATCATCATGCCCCAAAAGGACGGATTGGAGGTGTTGCGGGAGATCAAAAAGAAGCGCATA